>NZ_JBSFBM010000266.1:0-9270 GCF_053592955.1 Micromonospora sp. NPDC002411
GCAACAGTGGCCGCCCGTCCGCGTTCACCCTCAACGGCACCGCCTGCACTGTCGCCTGAGAGCAACCGCGCGGTGCCGGGTCTCGGTGGCCCGGCACCGCGTGCTCTCAGTGGGCGTCAGCACTCGGCTGCCGGGCCGGTCGAGAACGCGTGGTGTGGTCCGGACGACGCAGGTACCACTCGGCCACGGCCAGGTTGATCAACCAGCCGGCGAGCACCAGCCCGGCCCGGACGTTCCCGTCCGGCTGCTCGCCGACCGCGATGAGGTACGGCGCGTGCGTGAACGCCTGTGTGCCGGCACCGAGGCCGATCGCGTAGCCGCGCACCATCCACCTGCGGTGCTGGGCGATGTCGCGGCGGAGCACGGCGGCCAGGCCGAGCAGGATCGAGACGGCCATGGCCGAGCCGAAGACGAGCCGCAGACCGGCGAGCACGTCGTTGTCATGCGCCGGCAGGTCGTAGGCGAAGGCCATCCAGAGCCCGGAGAACGCGACGGTCAGTCCGCAGGGCACGAGCACCCGGCCGGCGCGACGGTGCCAACGGCGGCGGCGCAGGCTGGGCACGAACTGGAACGCGCCGAGGATCGTGTAGACCACCGCGCCGACGACGTGCAGCACCACCGGCAGCGGATCGGCGACGAAGCGAGCGTTCGCCGGGGTGACCACCGGTCCGGTGCTCAACTCGGTGAGCCGCCCCGCACCGGCGACCATCGGTATCAGGCCCAGCAGGATCAACGCGGCCGGTAGCCGCCATTCGCGGATCGTCATGCCACCGATGGTGGGTGCCGCACCCGCCCCGGCTCATCGGCACATGGGCCGCGATCGTGTCGGCCCATGGTCGGACGCCGTCGTCGTACTTTCGCCGGTCAGCGCAGTCGTCACCACCGCGTCCGGATGCGGTTGGTCTCGTACGCCCACATCGCCACCTCGACCCGGTTACGCACTCCCAGCTTGGTCATGAGGCTGGTGACGTGCGACTTGACGGTGCTCAACGTGATGTGGAACTCGTCGCCGATCTCCTTGTTGGTGCGCCCCCGCGCGACAGCGACGAGCACCTGCTCCTCCCGGTCGGTGAGAGGCTCGACGGGCTGCTGACGCGGCGCGGCGGGACCCGTGTCGGCGAACGCCTTCAGCAGCCGAGTGGTGACGCTCGGCGCGATCAGCGCGTCCCCGTTGGCAGCCGCGCGAACGGCCTGGCCGAGCAGGTCGGGGCCGGCCTCCTTCAGCAGAAAGCCACGTGCGCCGGCACGCAGGGCCGCGTACACGTACTCGTCGAGGTCGAAGGTCGTGATGACGACCACCGCGAGCGGCTCGGCGACAGTGGGCCCGGCGAGCGCGCGGGTGGCCTCGATGCCGTCCATGCCGGGCATCCGAATGTCGAAGAGACACACGTCGGGGCGGAGCCGCCGGGCGAGTTCGACCGCTCGGCGTCCGTCGCCGGCACTACCGACGACGTCGATGCCGGGCTGCGTGTTCAGGATGATGGTGAGACCGGTACGGACGATCTCCTGGTCGTCCGCGACGAGCACGCGGATGGTCACGCGCCGGCCCCCTCGCGCGGGAGCACGGCCGTGACGGTCCATCCCCGGTCGGGATTGGGGCCCGCCTCGCAGGTGCCGCCGAGCAGGTCGACGCGCTCCGACATGCCCACCAGGCCGAACCCGGAGGAGCCGTTCGGTCGTGCGGCACCGGCCTCGCCGTCGTCGCTGACCCGCAGCCGCACCGAACGGTCGTCGGCCGTGACGCTGACCTCGATGCGGGTGGCGTGGCGGGCGTGGCGTCGGGCGTTGGTGACCGATTCCTGCGCCAGGCGGTAGAGCGCGGAACCGACCGCGGGCGGCAGGTCGCCGAGGTCGCCGCGGAGATCCACGTCGACCTCCGGCCCGCTGCGGAAGCGGCCGGCGAGGCTCTCGATGTCGGCGACCCGTGCAACGGGCACCCGCTCGGCGGTCTGGTCGCGGCGAAGGACGTGGACCATCGCGCGCATCTCGGCGAGCGCGCGCGACGCCTCGGCCTCGATGACGTGCAGCGCCTCGACGGCGGCGTTCGGCTGGCTCGCCGAGGCGGCGATACCGGCCTGGGCGCGGATCGCCATCGCCGACACGTGGTGGGCCACCGTGTCGTGCAGGTCGCGAGCCAACCGCTCACGCTCCAACAGCTTCACCTGGTCGAGCTCGCGCGTCCGCGCGGTGGCGCGGAAGCGGGTCGCGGTGCCCAGCGTGGCGGCGGCGAACATCACCGCGAAGCCGGCGACCAGTTCGCCGCCGTCGACCGAACCGGCCAGACCGGCGGTGGTCACCTTGGCCACCACCAGGACCGCACCGATCGCGGCATCCCGGCCGGAACCCCAACGGAACAGCGCGGAGACCAGCAGGACCAGAAAGCTCGCTGTGACCATCTGGCAGGGATCGCCGGGCAGCACGAACGGGCCCACCGTGGCGGACCCGAATGCGATCGCCACCATCATCAACGGCCGCGTACGCCGCCACAGCAGCGTGGGTAGCAGGGCGAGCACGACGACGAGGCAGCCCACAGGCCACGGCAGATCGGGCCGGAGGAGCGCCTCCACCACGGCCGCCGGCGCGAGGACCGCGATCATTGCCCAGTCGCGCCACCCCCTGGGCGGTGCGGTTGGGACGCGCGGCTCGGCCAACACAGCGCGCAGGCGGGAGAGCATGAGGCCATCGTACGAACGGTGGTGCGAACCCAGATCGTCCCAAAGTACGACTGCCGGGGCCGGCCCGGTCGGCCACAGGCGAGGGCAGCGGGTTAGGCGACCGTCAATTCACGGCGCGGTAGAGACGACTCACGGTCTCGGCAACGCAGACGGGCTTGCCGCCGCCGTCGCTCTCGACGGTGACCGTCGCGACCACCTGCACACCACCGCTCACCGGAGACACCTCGGCGATGGTGGCGGTGGCCCGGACGGCGGTGCCGACCCGGACCGGCGCGGGGAAGCGCACCCGGTTCAACCCGTAGTTGACCCCCATCGTCACCCCGTCCACCCGGTAGAGCTGGCCGGCCAGCGTCGGTAGCAGCGACAGGGTCAGGTACCCGTGGGCGATGGTGCCGCCGAACGGTCCCGCCGCTGCGCGGGCCGGGTCGAGGTGGATCCACTGGTGGTCGTCGGTGGCGTCGGCGAAGAGGTCGACGCGCTTCTGTTCGACAGGTAGCCACGGCCCGGGCCCGAAGGTCTCGCCGACTGCGGCGGCCAACTCCTCGAACGTGCTGAAGACTCTCATGCCTGCTCTCCCTGCAGCTAGAAGGCGTTGACGCCGGTGAGTGCGCGTCCGATGAGGAGTTGCTGGATCTGGCTGGTGCCCTCGTAGAGGGTGGCGACCCGCGCGTCCCGCAGGTACTTGCCAACCGGGTACTCGTCGATGTAGCCGTATCCGCCGAACACCTGGACCGCGTTGTTGGCCGCGCGGACCGCGGCCTCGCTGGCGAAGAGCTTGGCCATCGACGCCTCGGTGGCGAACGGCTGGTCGCGGTCGATCAGGTCGGCCACCTGCCACACCAGCAGCCGGGCGGCGGCGGTGTCCACCGCGATGGCGGCGAGCAGTTGCTGGACGAGCTGGTGCCCGGCGATGGGTTTGCCGAACTGGGTCCGCTCCCCCGCGTAGCCGACCGCCGCGTCGAGGCAGCCCTGGGCGATGCCGACGCACCCGGCGGCCACCGACATCCGACCCTTCGCGAGGGTGGCCAGGGCCAGGCGGAACCCGCCGCCCTCGGGGCCGAGGCGGGCCGCGTCGGGCACGCGTACCTCGTCGAGGCGCAGCTCGCCGGTGGCCTGGCCGCGCAGGCCCAGCTTGCCGTGGATCTCCCGTCGGGTCAGCCCGGGGCTGTCGGTGGGCACCAGGAACGCGGTGATGCCTCGATGCCCGGGGCCGCCGGTGCGGGCGAAGACCAGCGCGACGTCGGCGGTGGTGCCGTTGGTGATGAACGTCTTGGTGCCGGTGAGCAGCCAGTCGGCGCCGTCGCGGACCGCGCGGGTGCGCAGTGCCGCCGCGTCCGAGCCGCTGTCCGGCTCGGTCAACGCGAAGCAGCCGAGCGCCGTACCGGCGCAGAGTCGGGGCAACCACTCTGCCCGCTGGTCGGCCGACCCGTGGGCGGCGATCGACTTCGCGACCAGGCCGAGCGAGACCGAGACGATGCCGCGTACCGCCGAGTCGCCCCGGCCGAGTTCCTCGAGGACCAGGCAGTACGCGAGGTGGTCGCCACCGGAGCCGCCCTCGGCCTCGGCGATGGTCAACCCCAGGAAGCCCAGGTCACCCAGCTTGCCGACGATGGCGGGGTCGACCGACTCGCGGCGGTCCCAGGCGGCCGCGTGCGGCAACAGCTCCCGGTTGGCGAACTCGGCGGCCAGCTCGCGGACCGCGGCCTGCTCGGCGGAGAGGGTGAGCTCCATGGGCATTAAACTAGCGGTGATAGTTAATGGCGTCCAGACCGGACGATCACCGATCGGAGGCCAGCCCGACCTGCCGCTCGGTGGCGAACGCGCGGACCAACTCGGTACGCGAGCGGATGCCCAATCGGTGGAACACGTTGCGCAGGTGGTGGTCGACAGTACGGGTGGAGAGGAACATCCGGGCCGCGATCTCACGGTTGGTCGCCCCCTCCGCGACCAGCTCGGCGATCTTCAGTTGCTGGCCGGTCAGCAACCGCGCCGCCGGCAGGTCCGGTGGGCCGACCGACTCCCCGGCCGCCCGCAGCTCCGTGGTGGCCTGCTCGGCCCAGCGACCGACCCCGAGCAACGTGAACATCTCGCGGGCCTGGTGCAGGTGCGTCCGCGCGTCGCGCGGGCGTCGACTGCGACGCAGCTCCTGACCAAACAGCAGCTCGGTGCGTGCCCGCTCGAACGTGCCGGCATCAGTCGGGTGCAGCCGCAGCGCCCGCTGGAACTCCTGCTCGGCCTCGGGTCCGCCGCGAGGCGCGAGCAACGCGTGACTCCGGGCGGACAAGGCCCGACGCAACGGGCTCGCGGTGCTGCTGGCCCACCTGTCGAACACGGCGAGCGCCGCCGTCGCCGTCGGTCGGCAGGGCAGGTGCGCCGCCGCCTCCACCAGGTACGGGGTGGCCATCACCTGCACGAGCACCTGACCGCGCCCGGTGCCGAGCCGGGCCAACGACGCCAGCCGGTCGGCGGCCTCGGCGTGTCGGCCGTCGACCAGGTCGAGCACGGCCAGTGCCCAACCGGCGAGCGCGTGCGGACGGCTGCCCGCCGTCGGCGCCTCGCCCATCTCGCGGATCCGCCCCAGGGTGGCGTCCCGGTCGGCCCGTACGGCGGCGAGCACGGCGAGCATGCCGAGGTGGACGTTGGCGCAGTTGACCTGGCCGGTGGCCCGGGCGACCCGCAGCCCGTCACGGGAGGTCTCCGCCGCCGCCTCGTGTCGACCCAGCCAGTACTCGGCGACCGCCCGCAACTCCAGCGCCCGGGACAGCATGGACAGCTCGCCCCGATCCCGGGCCACAGTGGCGGCGCGGTCAGCGAGTCGATGTGCCGCGCCGTCCACCGCGACCACCAGGCCTGCTGCCGCGGCGCAGCTGAGCGCGGTGGGGGTCGCCGCCGGCCCGGTCAGCCGGCCACCCAGCACGACGGCGCGACGCAGCGCGGGACCGCCCCGCTCGTGGTCACCGCGCAGGGTCGCCGCCACCCCGGTGACCAGACTGCTCATCAGCTCCATGGCGGGCGGATCGTCCGGCCGCCGCAACGCCGACGCCCGGCGGCCAACCTCGGCGTAGCGGTACTGGTCACCGGCGAAGCAGACCGCCTCGCCGGCTCGGGCCAGCCCGGACAGTGCCAGCGCGCGGTCGGTCCCGGCCACCGTTGCGGTGGCGGCGAGCAACCGGGCCGACGCGCGTGCCGCCGTGCCGCAGCGCAGTTCCAGCTCACCGAGGAGCAGGTCGGCGCGACCCCGGACGCCCGGGTCCCTGCAGACCAGGCGGAGGCGGGCGAGCAGGAGCCGGGCCACGTCGGGCTGTCCCCCGGCCCAGGCGTACTGGGCGGCGGTCAGCAGCCGGGCGGCCGTCCGGGTCGGTTCGTCGCTGAGGTCGGCCGCCCAGCGCAACGCCGCGGACGCGGTGGCCCAACCGTCGGCGCCACCGACCGCCGCCTCTTCCAGCTCGTCCGCGAGGGCCGGGTCGACACCGGCTGCGGCGGCGGCGAGATGCATCGCCCGGCGCAGCCGCTGCCCGTCGGCCACCAGCACACCGGCGAGCAGTCGGTGCGCGGTGCGCCGTTCCGCGAGCGTCGCACTCGACGCGATCAGAGCGCGAACCAACGGTTGGGGGAACGTGACGCCCTGCGACTCGACGCGGACCAGGCCGGCGACCTCCGCCGGGGCGAGCGCCTCGACCTCCGTGCCGGTCGCCCGGATCAGCGTGCTCGGCTCGCCGCCCTCGTCGAGCGCGGCGAGCAGCAGCACCCGTCGGGTCTCCGGGGGCAGTCGGTCCAGCCGGGCCCGGTACGCGCGGCCCAGCGCGCCGTCCACAGGCGGTGCGTCCGGCAACTGCTCCTCGCCCCGGCACTGCCCCGGGGTGAGCACGTCGGCGAGATCCACCAGGGCCTGCGGGTTGCCGCCACCGACCATCGCGAGTGTGGTCGCGACCGGAGCGGTGGGGGGTTCGGACAGCCGGTCGGTGAGCACGGCCATGCTGTCCCGCAGGTCGAGCGGCCGGAGTCGGTGCGCCGGAATCCCGTCGACCGTGGTGGTGACATCCGCGGTGAGCAGGACTGCGACCGGCAGGTGCCGCAGCCTACGCGCCACGAAGGCCAGCACCTGCGCGGTCTGCGGATCACCCCGGTCGACGTCGTCCATGGTGGCGAGCAGCGGACGCTCCCGGGCGACGGCGGCGAGCAGGCCGAGCACCGCCATCGACAACGTCAGTCGGCGGTCGGCGGGGCAGCCCTCCCCGGCCAGCACGCGCCGCAGCAGCCGGCGCTGCTCGTCCGGCAGTGCGGTCATCCGGTCGAGCACCGGGTCGAGCAGGCGTTGCAGGCCGGCGTACGGCAGGGCGGCCTCCTCGGCGAGCCCGGTCCCCGCGAGCACTGTGCAGTTCTGGGCGTACCGGTGGGCGTAACCGACCAGCGCGGTACGGCCCGATCCGGGCTCCCCCTGCAGCAGCAGGGCGCCGCCGCCGTCGGTCACTCCGTCGAGCAGGCTCCGGAGCGCTCGACACTCGTCGTCTCGCCCACGCAGCACGGTTAGTTGCACTCTCGATGCAGTAACCATGCCTGCCAGTGTCACTCATCGGAAACCGAATGGAAAGAGCTGCTTCTCTGCTGCCGCGACAGGTCCACGGGGTCGAATACGGTGGGCCTTGGCTGCTCGGACGCGAGGCGGGCCCGCCGTGGAACATGGTGGACTGGGAGGCGGACCCCGACTGGGACTGGCACTCCGCTGCCGAGGATTCGCCGGAGCAACTGGTGACGCACTGGCAATCCGCCGCGGCCAGATCACGGGCGATCGTCGCGG
The DNA here is from genome assembly GCF_053592955.1 of Micromonospora sp. NPDC002411. Classification (NCBI taxonomy): domain Bacteria; kingdom Bacillati; phylum Actinomycetota; class Actinomycetes; order Micromonosporales; family Micromonosporaceae; genus Micromonospora; species Micromonospora sp. NPDC002411. Next base: position 7,474 of record NZ_JBSFBM010000266.1, read on the forward strand.
ACGCGCTGGCCGACGGCGGCCTGGAGCAACTCGGCCGGTTCACCAACTCCCGCGGGGAGTCCCCGACCCTGCGGTACATCCTGCTCACCCTCATCGAAGAGTACGCGCGCCACGTGGGCCACGCCGACCTCATCCGGGAGTCGGTGGACGGGCTCACCGGGGAGAGCCCGCCCGGCTGAGTCCGGTATCAATCGCCGGATTCAGTCGGCCGCGACCTCCGCCAACAGGGCGCCCACCGTCCGGGTCATCACCGCGCGAGCCTGGTCCACACCGAGATTGAGGCCGTACCGCAGCATCGACCAGGCCGGCCACATGCTCGCCGCCACCAGGGCGTTGAGCAGTTGCTCCCGACCCCGACCAGCCAGCACCAACTCGGCGGCGAAGAGCTCCTCGACCTCGTCCCGCACCCGGTCGATGTGCTTGAGGCGGTTGCGGTGCAGCTGGTCGGAGACCGGCTCCCGCATCTGGGCGGCCCGTGCCGACGGAGTGATGAGCTGGAGCAGCCGGGCCCGCTGCCGGCAGTACGCGTCGACCCGCTTCGCCAACGGCAACCCGGTCGGGATCGGCCGGTAGGCGGCGTCCTGCTGCCGGAGCACCTCCGCGCCGCTCGCCTCGAACAGCGTCTCCATGTCCTTGAAGTTGGTCCACAGCGTCCGCAGCGAGATGCCGGCCCGCTCGGCGATACGTTCCCCCGTCGGGCGCAGGTCGCCCTCACCGATGAGCGCGAGGTGCGCCTCGACGATGGCCGCACGGGTGCGCTCGGCTCGGGCGGTACGCCCGTCGACCCGACTCGCTACCTCGACCCCGTCCATCCGCCCTCGCCTCCTCACCGCCACGGCGCCTCCTGACGCACCGCCGAGTCTAGACAGGCGGTGATCAGCGGTTCCGGGCCGACCGTCGGCACTGTCATCCGGACCGACCGGTCAGCGAGACGCCGCCGTCGCAGACGATGGTCTGGCCGGTGATCCAGGTGGCGTCGTCGGAGGCCAGGAAGGCGACAGCGCCCGCCACGTCCTGCGGCAGACCGAGACGGGCGAGCGGGTACCGCGCCGCGACCTCGTCCTCACGGCCCTCGTAGAGCGCGGCGGCGAAACGGGTCTTCACCACGCCGGGCGCGACAGCGTTGACCCGGACTGTCGGCCCCAACTCCACGGCGAGGCTGGCGGTGAGGTGATTGAGCGCAGCCTTGCTCACCCCGTAGAAGGCGATGCCGGCAGCGGGTGCGAGACCGGCGATCGACGAGACGTTGACGACGCTGCCACCCCGCTCGGTCATGCCGGCGGCACACACCTCCTGTGTCCAGCCGAGTGTGGCGACCACGTTCACGTCGAGGATCTTGCGGGCGGCGGCCGGGTCCAGCCCGATCAGCGGCCCGTGCACCGGGTTGATCCCGGTGTTGTTCACCAGCAGGTCCACCGGCCCGAACGCCTCACCGACCTGACGCACCGCACGGGCTCGATGCTCGGGGTCGTCGGACCGGCCGGGCACGGCGACGGCGTACGCCGGGCCACCCAGGGCGGCGACCGCGTCGGCGAGCGCCTCGGGGCGGCGAGCGGTCAGCCCGACCCGGGCGCCTTCGGCGACGAGGCGTTGGGCGATGGCCAGACCGATGCCGCGACTGGCGCCGGTGACGATGGCGACACGGTCCAGAAGCCGAGCCGAATCTGCATTCACAGTGCAGATAGTAGGAGGGTGGATCGGTGGCGGTCAACGCCTCGGACGATCGGTCGGAAGGCTCGGATGCAGCAATTGCGGGACCGGCCGATCTCGGCCAGCCCGTGCGACAAGGGCATCCGG
>NZ_JBSFBM010000267.1:0-9253 GCF_053592955.1 Micromonospora sp. NPDC002411
ACACTGGTGCGCCACCGGCTGACAGCAGGGCCCAGCGGGGAACGGCAGACATCGGGCGATCGTAGCGATGCGACACCAACGCGGTTCCCAGGCCGCGTTCGGGCCGCCCAGCCACGTTCGGGTGGGCGGCCCGACGGCTGGATCAGACCGGGTGAGGTCTCACGGCAGCCGGTCGCCAGAAGCGGGCCCGCTCGGTGGTCCGAGCGGATCGGGGGGTACGACGCCGATGGTCGGCAGGTCCGGGCCGACGCGTACGGTGCCGGCGGTCGACCAGGCGAGGTGTGCCCGCCGGGCGGAGAGGACCGCCAGCAGCGGCCAGAGGGAGACCGCCACCGCAGTGACCCGCTCGGCCAACCCCGTGCGGGACCCACTGGTCACCTCGAACGCGCACCAGCCGAAGAGCGCGAGCAGCACGAGCGTGGCGCTCAGCCCGACCGCCCGGCGGAACGCCCAGGGCGGTTCCGGTTGGGTGGGGTGCTCGGTGTCGTGGCCGCGCGGCAGCCGTAGTGCCGAGCCGGCCGGCCAGAGCACCAGGGCGAGGACGGCCACCGTCGCCGCGACGCCGTGGCTGAGCGAACCGCCGACCGGCGGCCGGGGAAAGGCGACGAGCGCGATGGTGGCCACCCCACCGATCGCGAGCAGGAAACGGCTGGGCAGCCCGGCCGCGTGCAGGACGGCGGCGACCGACAGGTAACAGCAGCCGAGCAGCACCAGGGCCACCACCATGATCCAGGCGTCGGTGGCGTCCTGTCCTGCCAGCTCGCTGATGGTGTCCCGGACCGGGTCGTACCCGACGGGCTGTCGGGCCTCCGCCACCGTCCAACCGGCCACCAGCAGCACGGGTGCCGCCGCCGCCGTGGCGACGGCCCAGTTCGGTACGGGCCGCATTTCGCCACGTTAACCGGCAGGGCCGTCGGCCGAGTCGGGTTCGCCGGTCCGCCCCACCTGCGAATCACGCCGGCCTGGCGGGTGCCCCGGAGGTGGGACGGCCACCCCTGACAGAATGCCGGTGAGGACTGTTCCACGATGAGGAGTTGCCAGCCGTGATCCGTACCCACAATGCCGGAAGCCTGCGCGCCGCGGACGCCGGCTCGACGGTGACGCTCGCCGGGTGGGTGGCCCGCCGGCGCGACCACGGCGGGGTCATCTTCGTCGACCTGCGCGACGGTTCCGGCGTTGTCCAGGTGGTGTTCCGCGAGGAGGACGCGCACGCGCTGCGCAACGAGTTCTGCGTGAAGGTCATCGGCGAGGTGACCCGTCGGCCGGACGGCAACGAGAACCCGGAGCTGCCCACCGGCGAGGTCGAGGTGACCGCCGCCGAGTTGGAGGTGCTCTCCGAGGCGGCCCCGCTGCCGCTGCCGGTGGACGACCAGATCGAGGCCGGCGACGACATCCGGCTCCGGTACCGCTATCTGGACCTGCGCCGCAGCGGCCCGGCGAACGCGCTGCGGCTGCGCTCGCGCGCCAGCCACCTCGCCCGGGGCGTCCTGCACGAGCGGGACTTCCTGGAGATCGAGACGCCGACGCTGACCCGCTCGACCCCCGAGGGCGCCCGCGACTTCCTGGTCCCGGTGCGTCTTCAGCCGGGCAGCTGGTACGCCCTGCCGCAGTCGCCGCAGCTGTTCAAGCAGCTGCTGATGGTCGGCGGCATGGAGCGGTACTACCAGATCGCCCGCTGCTACCGCGACGAGGACTTCCGGGCCGACCGGCAGCCCGAGTTCACCCAGCTCGACATCGAGATGTCCTTCGTCACCGAGGACGACGTGATCGACCTCGGCGAGGCGATCGTCTCGACGCTGTGGAAGGACCTGGCCGGGCACGAGATCTCCGGGCCGATCCCACGGATCACCTGGCACGACGCGATGGCCCGGTACGGCTCCGACAAGCCGGACCTGCGCTACGGGGTCGAGCTGACCGAGCTGACCGAGTACCTGCGCGGCACCGAGTTCCGGGTCTTCGCCGGTGCGATCGACGCGGGCGGCTACGTCGGCGCGGTGGTGATGCCGGGTGGCGCTTCGCAGAGCCGCAAGGAGCTGGACGGCTGGCAGGACTGGGCGAAGGCGCGCGGCGCACGCGGCCTGGCGTACGTGGTGCTGGACGCCGAGACCGGCGAGGCGCGCGGGCCGGTGGCGAAGAACCTCTCCGCCGAGCACCTGGGCGGGCTCGCCGACGCGGTCGGCGCCAAGCCGGGCGACGCGGTCTTCTTCGCCGCGAGCGGCACCACCCGGGAGGCGCAGGAGTTGCTCGGCGCCGCTCGGGTCGAGATCGCCAAGCGCTCCGGCCTGATCGACGAGAGCGCCTGGGCGTTCTGCTGGGTGGTCGACGCGCCGATGTTCGAGCGCACGGACGAGGGCGGTTGGACGGCCGTGCACCACCCGTTCACCTCGCCGAACGCCGAGTGGGTCGACCGGTTCGAGGAGGCTCCGGACCGGGCCCTGGCGTACGCGTACGACATCGTCTGCAACGGCAACGAGATCGGCGGCGGGTCGATCCGTATCCACCGGGGTGACGTGCAGAAGCGGGTCTTCGACCTGCTCGGCATCACGCCCGAGGAGGCGCAGGACAAGTTCGGGTTCCTGTTGGAGGCGTTCAAGTACGGCGCCCCGCCGCACGGCGGCATCGCCTTCGGCTGGGACCGGGTGTGCATGCTGCTCGCCGGGGCCGACTCCATCCGTGAGGTCATCGCCTTCCCGAAGACCCGTGGTGGGTTCGACCCGCTGACCAGCGCTCCGACCCCGATCACCGCCCAGCAGCGCACCGAGGCCGGCATCGACGCGAAGCCCAAGCCGCCCGCCACCGCCCACACCGGCACCGCAGGCGGAGCAGCCCCGGTGGCAGACCCGGTCTGACCGCACCCCCGGCCCTTGCTTGGTTGATCAAGAGGTTTGCGTCATCATCGCCCGGCGAGATGACGCAAACCTCTTGATCGTTGGCGGGGGAGTGGGCTCATGCGGGTGCTTGTTGTTGGGGGCAGTGGGCTTCTGGGGCGTGCGGTGTGTTCGCGGGCCGTCGACGCCGGTCTGTCGGTGGTCGGGACGTTCCACTCCGGTCTGATCGGCGTGCCGGGGGTTGACGCACGGCGGCTGGACGTGACCGACCGGTCCGCCGTGCGCGCGCTGGTCGCCGAGGTGCGGCCGGACGCCGTGGTCGGGACCCCCTATCGGTACGGGGACTGGGCGGTCACCGCCGACGGAGCCGCGCACGTGGCGCTCGCCGCCGCCGAGGCCGGTGCCCGGCTGGTGCACGTGTCCAGCGACGCCCTGCACGCCGGCCGACCCACGCCGTACGCCGACGACGAACCACCGACGCCGGTGCACGCGTACGGCGCCGCGAAGGCCGCGGCCGAGACCGCCGTGCGGGCGATCGACCCCGCTGCGGCACTGGTGCGTACCTCGCTGATCCTGGGGGAGGGCAGCAAACAGATCCAGCTCTGCCGGGACGCGCTCGCCGGCCGTGCGGTCTTGTTCTCCGACGAGCTGCGGTGCCCGGTCGACGTCACCGACCTGGCCGACGCCGTGCTGGAACTGGTCGCCTCGTCGTACGCCGGGCTGCTCAACGTGGCCGGCCCGGACGCGGTGAGCCGGGCCGAGCTGGGTCTGCTGGTCGCCGAGCGGTACGGCCTGGACGCGGCCGGGTTGAGGACCACCACCGGGGCGGCCACCGGTCTGGTGCGTCCCTTGGACGTACGCCTGGACAGCGCGCGAGCGGCCGCCCTGTTGCGCACCCGGCTGCGTGGGGTGCGTGAGCTCCTGACTCCCTGAGCGACAGACTCCTGCACGAACCAGATGCACAGCTTCTATGCACAACAGTTGTGCATAGAAGCTGTGCAGAGATAGTGTGCGGGTATGGAGAGCCCTTCCCCCGGCGGCCCGGCCGAGCCGCGCCGCGTCCATCTGGACAACCGACAGGTCCGCACGCTGGCCCATCCGCTGCGGATGAGGCTGCTCGGCTCGCTCCGCGTCGACGGCCCGGCGACCGCCACGGCCCTGGCCGAGAAGCTCGGCACCAACACCGGTGCCACGAGCTACCACCTGCGGCAACTCGCCGAGGTGGGGCTCGTGACCGAGGACCCCGCCCGGGGCACCAGCCGGCAGCGCTGGTGGCAGTCGGCACACGACGTCAGCGACTTCGAGCCCACCGACTTCGACGACGATCCGGACGCCCGTGCCGCCGTGCAGTGGATTCAGGCGGACCAGGTGCGCGTCATGGCGGACCTGGCCCAGCGCTGGCTGGCCGTCGAGCACCACCAACCCCGGAACTGGCGCGACGCGGTCGGCATGAGTGACCTGGTGCTGCCGCTCGACCCGACCCGGCTGCGGGCCCTCAGTGACGAGTTGTGGGCGGTGTTGATGCGCTACCGCGACGACCCCGTGGCCGAAGGCGCTGACGTGAAGCCGGTGCACCTGTTCCTGGCCGGCTTTCCACGGCTGGACGAGCGCTGGTGAGCGCGAGGAGTGAGCCGGGTCTGCGAGCCCCGCAGTCGCAAACGGAGGTGGCGGCGTGAGCGCGCTGACCGTACGCCAGGTTCGGGGTCGTTACCTCACGCTCTACGGCCTGCGGTGGCTGCCCACGGGTCTGATGATCCCGGTGATGATCCTGCTGATGCAGGAGCGCGGCCTGTCGTTGCCGCAGATCGGCCTGGTCAGCACCGCGCAGGGGCTGCTGGTGCTGGCGCTGGAGTTGCCCACCGGTGGGCTCGCCGACGCGCTCGGTCGCCGACCGGTGCTGCTCGCCGCCGGGGTGCTCAACCTGGCGTCGCTGGCGTTGTTCGCGGTGGCCGACTCGTTCGTGCTGTTCTTCATCGTCTGGGCCTTGCAGGGCGTCTACCGGGCGTTGGACAGCGGCCCGCTGGAGTCCTGGTACGTCGATGCCACGTTGGCCGCCGACCCGGACGCGGAGTACGAGCGCGGTCTCGGGTACGCCGGCACCGTCGTCGGCGGGGCCATCGCCGGGGGCGCGCTGATCAGCGGTGGTCTGATCGCGCTGGGTCCGATCGGGCCGGTCACCGCGCTGACGGTGCCCGTGCTCGCCGCCATCCTGGCGCAGGTGATCGCTCTGGTCGCGTTGGTCGTGCTGCTGGTCGAGGAGCGGCCAGCCACCGGGTTCGCGGCGCTGCGGTCCTCGGTGGTGCAGGCGCCCCGGATGATCGGCGAGGCGGTCGGGCTGCTGCGCCGCTCCCGGGTGCTGCTGGCCCTGGTGGCGGTGGAGCTGTTCTGGGGCTTCGGCATGGTCACCTTCGAGTCGTTGCTGCCGGTCCGGCTCGCCGAGGTGATCGGTGATCCGGAACGTGCCGCCGCGCTGCTCGGACCGGCGAACTCGGCTGCCTGGCTCGCCTCGGCGGCGGGTGCGGCGCTGACTCCGCTGCTGTTGCGCTGGTTGGGCGCCGCCCCGGGGGCCGCTCTGCTGCGCGTCCTCCAGGGCGTGACGGTGGTCGGGATGGGTCTGTTCGCCGGGCCGGTCGGGGTGCTCGTGGCGTACCTGGCCTGCTACGCGGTGCACGGCGCGTCGAATCCGCTGCACAGTGGGCTGCTGCACCGGCAGGTCGACGGCCCGTACCGGACGAGCGTGCTCTCGCTGAACTCGATGATGGGGCAGCCTGCCGCCGCGCTCGGCGGGGTGGTCCTGACCGCTATCGCCGCCGCCACCAGCGTCAGCACCGCGATGGTGGTCGGCGGCGTGGTGTTGGCCGTCGCCGCCCCGCTCTACCTGCCCGCCTGGCTGGCCGGCCGTCGGGCGGCCCCGGCCGTCGAGCCGGCCGCAGTCCCCGTGCCCGCCGAGAGATGACGAGACGTCGCCGGCACCTCAGGCGAGGCGGATCGAGCTGAGCGGGAGGGTGAAGGTGTAGCCGAGCCGACGGTAGAGCCGGGCCGCACCGACGTTGTGCGTGTAGACGCCGAGCCCGACGGTGTCGTGGCGTGCCAGCAGCGCCCGGGTCATGCCTGCGGTCAGGGACGCGCCCAGCCCGCGCCCGCGCTGGTCGGGGGCGACGGTCAGGCCGGCGACGAAGCCGATGTCGCCCTGGCTGCGGTCGGCGCCGCACGCCACCAACCGGTCGCCGGCGCGGATGCCGTACCAGTCGACCACCCGCGGGTCGCCGGGGCGGGAGGTGCTGCTGGGGAAGGCCTCGTCGACCAGTGCCGCAAGTGCGGGAAGGTCGGCGTCGGTGAGGCGTACCACCGCCTGCTCGTTCGGCTGGGCCGGTGGTGGCGTGGTCGTCCAGTGGAAGTCCCAGTCGCTGTGGTCGGCCACCGCCAGCCGCCCGGTCAGCAGACAGCGATCGTGCCGGGGCAGGTGCAGCCGCTGTCCCGGGCGCAGCATCCCGTCGGCGGCGAGCGCGACACAGATCTCCAGCGCCGGTTCGGCAGGGCCGATCGCGCAGCCGGCCGGTCCGTGTTCGGGCGGAACCAACCACAGCACGGCACCGTCGCGCTGGTACGCGGCCGTCGGCGTGGCCCGCCCGAGCGCGTGCCGGGCGAACGGGTGGTGGCCGACAGCGCCCAGGACGGCGTCCCGGTTCGTCAGCACCTGGTCGTCGGTGATCATGGACCCAGCCTAGGAGTCGAGGGCGCAGCGCCCGCGCCTGCCTGCCCCGATCCACCATGGAGATTGACGAGCCGACCGATTGGGTACATCACGCGCCGACCTACTGGGAACCCCCACCGGAGGACCGACATGCTCGCCATTCTCGCGGCCATCGTCTTTGGCTTCGCCCTGCTGCTCGACCTGCTCAACACAGACTTCGGAGCACCGGACCTGTTCAACTGGAACACTCTCGTGCTCATCGGGCTCCTCCTGCTCTCGCTCTACCTGGGCGGCGTCGGCAGCGGCCCGCGCGGCGGTGGCGGCGGCCGCTGGTACCGGGGCCGACGCCCCGGTCGTGGCTGACCGGAACCGATCACCGGTGGCGGGCCCCCGGCGCGATTCCGGCGTCGTGGGCCCGGCCCGGTACTGTCTTCGTGATGGAGTCCGACGCCCTCTTCTCCCTCGGTGAACCCGCCGGGTCGCGCAGCGCGCCCGACGGTCCCGCCGGTGTCGACGGCTTCACCGCGGTGGCCGACGACTCGCCCCTGCCCGTCCGCATGCGCCCCGCGAGCCTCGACGAACTGATCGGGCAGGACCACCTGCTCGCCCCGGGGGCCCCGTTACGGCAGTTGGTCTCCGGCGGCGCCCCGATGTCGGTGATCCTCTGGGGCCCGCCCGGCAGCGGCAAGACCACCATCGCGCATCTGGTGGCCGGAGCGACCGACCGTCGCTTCGTCGCCATGTCGGCGCTCTCCGCCGGCGTGAAGGACGTGCGGGCGGTGATCGAGACGGCCCGCCGCCAGCGCCGCTCGGGCGGCGCGCAGACCGTGCTCTTCATCGACGAGGTGCACCGGTTCAGCAAGACCCAACAGGATTCGCTGCTCGCCGCCGTCGAGGACCGTACCGTCACGTTGCTGGCGGCCACCACCGAGAACCCGTACTTCTCGGTCATCTCACCGCTGTTGTCGCGGTGCGTGCTCCTCACCCTGCAACCGCTGGACGACGAGGCGGTGCGGGGCCTGCTGCGTCGCGCGGTCGCCGACAAGCGCGGCCTCGACGCGGCGCTCACACTGACCACCGAGGCCGAGGACCACCTGGTCCGGCTCGCCTCCGGTGACGTCCGCAAGGCACTCACCGCGCTGGAGGCGGCGGCGGCCTCCGCCACGGCGCTCGGCACCGGCCGGATCGACCTGACCACCGCCGAGCAGGCGGTCGACGTGGCCGCGGTGCGTTACGACCGCGACGGCGACGCCCACTACGACGTCGTCAGCGCCTTCATCAAGAGCATGCGCGGATCGGACGTGGACGCCGCCGTGCACTGGCTGGCGCGCATGCTGGTCGCCGGCGAGGACGCCCGGTTCATCGCCCGCCGCCTGGTCATCTTCGCCAGTGAGGACGTGGGGATGGCCGACCCCGGGGCCCTGAGCGTCGCCACAGCGGCCGCGCACGCGGTCGAGTACGTCGGGCTTCCCGAAGCGCAGCTCAACCTGGCCCAGGCGGTGATCCACCTGGCCACCGCCCCCAAGTCGAACTCGGCCACCACCGCCATCGGGGCCGCGATCGCCGACGTCCGGGCCGGTCGTGGCGGATCCGTGCCACGAGGGCTGCGCGACGCGCACTACGCCGGAGCCCGAGGGTTGGGTCACGGAACCGGCTACCGCTACCCGCACGACGACCAGCGCGGCGTGGTCACCCAGCAGTACGTCCCGGACGACCTGGTGGGCACCGACTACTACCAGCCCAGTCCGCACGGGGCGGAACGGGCGGTGGCCAGCCGGCTGCCGGTGCTGCGCCGCATCGTGCGTGGTCTGCCGGCCCCGGCCGCCCGTCCGGACACCCCGGCAGTCGAGTCACCCGTAACGGCGCAGACCGCGTCGGCGCTTGCTGGCGAGAGTGGTCGCCCGGCGACGGGCACGGGCGCCACCGGCACTATGCAGGACAGCGGCACCGACGCCGCAGGAGAGGGTCAACAGTGAGATCGCGTGGTGGGGACCGCCCGGACGAGGGCGCGGACGAGCGGCGCGATCCCCGCGCCAAGGCGCGTCGCTGGGGTCGGGGTCGGGCGGCGGAGCCCGAGCCGGAGGAGCCGGTCGCCGGTGAGGAGTTCGGCTGGATCGACGACCTGCGCTCGGCCAAGCAACAACGCACCGAACTGGGCCCGGACGGTGCCCCGGCAGAGCCGAACCGCCCCCCCGGGGGTGCGCCGGCCGGGCCGCAGCGGGGTGCCCCGGCTGGTGCGCGCGCAGGAGTACCGGTGCCGCCGGAGACCCCGGGGCCGCCCGCTCCGCGGCAGAGCGACCCGGACGGTCCCGGCCCTCGTCGGCCGGCCGACGGCCCCTGGCCGGGGGAGGCGCCACCGGCGGGCCGCCGCCCGGACGAGCGGCCCCCCGCGGCCGGCCCCGGTGCCCCTGCCCCTGGCCAGCCAGCGCGTCGCGGTGTGCAACCGGCCCCCGGTGCCCGCGCCGCCGTACCGCCGTCGCCACCCACCGCCAGTCCGGTCGGCGGTGACCTTGCCGGCCCACCGGGCCCTCACCCGATTCCGGACGCGCCCGGCGGCCCGGTCCGTGCTCGCTCCGCGGCGGCTCCCCCCGGACCACCCGTGGGCCCTCCGAGCTCCGGCGCCCCGACGGGTCGTCGCCCGGATCCCAGCGCCGCCGGCGGACAGCCGGACGCCGTGCCTCCGCTGCGCCGTCCGGACGCCGCCCCGCCGAGCCGTCGGCCGGGCCCGGAG
>NZ_JBSFBM010000268.1:0-9252 GCF_053592955.1 Micromonospora sp. NPDC002411
CCACCGCCGATGTCGAGGAAGTTGGCCGGCTTGACGTTGCCGTGCCGCTCACCGGCGTACGCGACCACGTCGAGGGTCGACATGACCAGACCCGCCGTCCGGGTGGTCCGGCCGGTGGCGGCGGTCGTCCGGGTGCGGGCGGTCGTGGCCGTGGCGGCGGCGCCGCGGGTGCCTTCGGGCGTCCGGGTGGCCGGCCGACGCGCGGTCGCAAGTCCAAGAAGCAGCGCAGACAGGAGTTCGACAACCTGTCGGCTCCGACCATGAGCTCGGGTGCTCCCCGGGGTCAGGGTCAGGTCGTCCGGCTCTCCCGTGGCGCCTCGCTGTCGGACTTCGCCGACAAGATCAACGCCAACCCGGGTTCGCTGGTCCAGGAGATGTTCAACCTGGGCGAGATGGTCACCGCGACCCAGTCCTGTTCTGACGACACCCTGCACCTGCTGGGTGAGCACCTGGGCTTCGACATCCAGATCGTCAGCCCGGAGGACGAGGACCGCGAGCTGCTCGCGCAGTTCAACATCGACCTCGACGCGGAGGTGGCCGAGGAGCGTCTGGTCAGCCGTGCGCCGGTGGTGACCGTCATGGGTCACGTCGACCACGGTAAGACCAAGCTGCTCGATGCCATCCGTAAGGCGAACGTCGTTGCCGGTGAGGCGGGTGGCATCACCCAGCACATCGGTGCGTACCAGGTCCACGTCCCGCACGAGGGCGAGGACCGGGCGGTCACCTTCATCGACACCCCGGGTCACGAGGCGTTCACCGCCATGCGTGCTCGTGGCGCCCAGGTCACGGACATCGTGATCCTGGTCGTCGCGGCCGACGACGGTGTGATGCCGCAGACCATCGAGGCGTTGAACCACGCAAAGGCGGCCGATGTGCCGATCGTGGTCGCGGTCAACAAGGTCGACAAGCCGGATGCCAACCCGGACAAGGTTCGCCAGCAGCTGACCGAGTACGGCCTGGTCGCCGAGGAGTACGGCGGCGAGACCATGTTCGTCAACGTGGCCGCCAAGCCGGGCATCGGCATCGAGGAGCTGCTCGAGGCCGTCCTGCTGACCGCCGACGCGTCGCTGGAGCTGACCGCTCCGATCGACGGGCCGGCGCAGGGTGTGGCCATCGAGGCGCACCTGGACAAGGGCCGCGGTGCGGTGGCGACGGTGCTGGTGCAGAAGGGCACCCTGCGGGCGGGCGACTCGATCGTCGCCGGTGGGGCGCACGGCCGGGTCCGGGCCATGCTCGACGAGAACGGCAACCAGCTCTCCGAGGCTGGGCCGGCGCGTCCGGTCATGGTGCTGGGTCTGACCGCGCCTCCCGGCGCGGGCGACACGTTCCTCGCCGCGGCGGACGACCGCACGGTGCGGCAGATCGCCGAGCAGCGGCAGGCACGGCGGCGGGCGGCGTCCTTCGCCAACTCCCGTGGTCGGGCCACCCTCGAGACGCTCATGGAGCAGCTCAAGGAGGGCGAGAAGACCTCGCTCAACCTCATCCTCAAGGGCGATGTCTCCGGTTCGGTGGAGGCCCTGGAGGACGCGCTGTTCAACCTCGACATCCCCGAGGAGGTTCAGCTCAAGGTCCTCGACCGGGGCGTCGGCGCGATCACCGAGAGCAACGTCATGCTCGCGAGTGCTTCGTCCGAGCCGGTCACGATCATCGGCTTCAACGTGCGGGCCTCGAACAAGGTCCGTGAGATGGCCGACCGCGAGGGCGTGGAGATCCGGTACTACACCGTCATCTACCAGGCCATCGAGGAGATCGAGGCAGCGCTCAAGGGCCTGCTCAAGCCGGAGTACGAGGAGGCCGAGCTGGGCACCGCGGAGATCCGCGACGTCTTCCGCTCGTCCAAGATCGGCAACATCTCCGGTTGCATCGTCCGGTCGGGCATCATCCGGCGCAACGCGAAGGCTCGACTGCTTCGGGACGGGACGGTCGTGGCGGACAACCTCACGATCACCTCGCTCAAGCGGTTCAAGGACGACGCCACCGAGGTCCGCGAGGGCTTCGAGTGTGGTCTGACCCTGGGTGGTTACAACAACGTCCAGGTCGGCGACGTCATCGAGACCTTCGAGATGCGGGAGAAGGTTCGCGCCTGATCCGGCAGTGACACGCTGATCAAGGGGTTTACGCCGTTCGGCGTAAACCCCTTGATCATGCGGGGCGGGTTGGCGGTATCGTCCGGGGCGATGTTCACCGGAACCGCGGTCTTCGACCTGCTGCTGCCGGGCGACTCCCGGTCGCTCAAAGCCAAGAGATCATATGTACGGCCGATCGTGGCGGCGCTGCGCCGCTTCGAGGTGTCGGCCGCCGAGGTGGGAGCGCTCGACCTGCACGGTCGGGCGCAGATTGCGGTGGCCGTGGTGGCCGCCGAGACAGTGCACGTCCGCGAGGTGCTCGACTCCTGTGAGCGCCTGGTGGCCGGCCGTCCCGAGGTCGAGCTGTTGTCGGTTCGACGCCGGCTGTACGGCGTGGACGACGACTGACCACGGTGCCGGCTGTGCCGGGCGACCGGTGCGGCCGCGAAGGTAATGTTCGAGATGTTGGCCGGTCGGCCGGCGGCCTCCGGGTCGCCGGGTCGACCGGGAGCAGGACGCCGTGGAGGTGGCGAGATGTCTGATCCGGCCAAGGTACGCCGGCACGCCGAGCGGGTGCGTGAGCTGGTCGCGTCGGTGGTGCGGAGCCAGATCAAGGACCCGCGGCTCGGGATGATCACCATCACCGACGCCCGGATAACCGCTGACCTGCGCGACGCGACGGTCTTCTACACGGTGCTCGGCGACTCGGTGGCCCAGGCGGACACGGCCGCCGCGCTGGAGAGCGCCAAGGGGATGTTGCGCAGCACTGTCGGCAAGGCGCTCGGGCTTCGGCACTCGCCGACCCTGGCGTTCGTCCTCGACGACGTGCAGGACCAGGTCAAGCACATCGACGACCTGCTCGCCGCCGCCCGCAACGCCGACGCCGAGGTGCAGCGGCTCGCCGCCCAGGCGAAGTACGCGGGCGAGGCCCAGCCCTACCGGGTGGACGACGAGGACGACGAGACGGACGAGGCCGACGAGGTCTCCGACGTCAAGGAGACCCCGCGGGGTGGGGAAACGCGGTGACCAGCGCCACCAGCGCCCCGCTGACCGGGGCGGCCGGGGTTGTCCCCACCGAGGCGGACTGGGCTGCGGCCGAGGCGCTGCTGCGGGATCTCCCGGTGGGCGCCCGGGTGCTGTTGATCTGTCATGTCAACCCGGACGGCGATGCCCTGGGCAGCATGCTCGGCTTCGCGCTGGGCCTGCGGCAGCTCGGCGTACGCGAGGTGCAGGCGACCTTCCCCGGGCCGCCGGAGGTGCCGGAGCCGTTGCGCGGGCTTCCCGGTCTTGAGCTGCTGGTCCCGGCCGACGCGGCGGACCCCGCACCCGATCTGGTGATCTGTTTCGACGCGGCGAGCGAGTCGCGTCTCGGCGAGTTGGCCGGGCGGCTGTCGTCGGCGGGTGCGGCGTTGGTGCTCGACCACCATGCCTCGAACCCGGGCTTCGGCACTGTCAACCTTGTGGATCCGGGCGCTGCGGCGACGTCGGTGGTGGCTGAGCGGTTGCTGGCCCGGCTCGGGGTTGTGGTCGATCGGGAGATCGCCGAGTGCTTCTACGTGGCCCTGACCACTGACACTGGTTCGTTCCGGTTCGCGGCGACCACCCCGGCGGTGCACGAGATGGCCGCCCGGTTACTGGCCACCGGCATCTCGCCGGGCGACATCTCGCGGCGGGTGTTCGACACCCGGCCCTTCGGCGCGGTCCGTCTCTTCGGTGAGGTGCTCGGCCGGGCCCAGTTGGAGCCGACCGCCGCCGCTGGCCGAGGGTTCGTCTGGACCTTCGCCACCCTGGACGACCTGGCCCGACACGACCAGCGGCCGTACGTGCTGGAGGCGTTGATCGACTCGGTGCGCTGCACCGCCGAGGCGGACGTGGGCTGTGTGTTGAAGCAGACCACGTCGGGCGAGTGGGCGGTGTCGATGCGCAGCAAGGGCGCTGTGGACGTCAGCCGGGTCGCGGTCGCGCTGGGCGGCGGTGGTCACACGTTCGCGGCCGGTTTCACCGGTCGGGGCACCATCGAGCAGGTGGTCGAGTCGATCCGTGACCAACTGGACGGGGCGCTGGTCCAGCCCACGAGCTGACGCGGCGTTTACCGCCATCGATCCGCCAAGCCCGAAGATCAGGGTCAGCTCCGGGGAGTGTCGGTCTTCCCGCGCTCCGTGAGACCGGGAAGAATTGCGGGATGGAGCAGCCGCACGACCTCACCGTGGAGGCCCCCCGCGCCTGGGACCGGCCCGCCGTCTCCGTTCCCGTCCTGGTCTGCCTGTCGCTGGTCGGTGGTCGGTTCGCCTCCTTCTCCACCGAGGCGAATTTGTTCACCCTCGGCACCGGCGGGGTGCTGATCTGGCTCGGTCTGAGCAACCGCGTGCCTCGGCGACCGGCGCCGCGCCGTCTGGGCGCGGGAGCCGCCTGGTGGGCGGTGCCGGTGGTGGTCTTCGGCGTCTTCGAGGGTGCGACCTTCGTGCTGGCCGCCGGTGATGACTTCCCGACCTTCTCCCGGCTCGCCGACCCTCTCCTGGAAGATCAGCTGACTCGTTCGGCGGCCTGGTTCGCCTGGCTGGCGGCCTTCTGGGGGCTGGTGCGGCGATGATGCGGGCGCTTGCGATCGGCGGCTTCCTGGCCGCGCTGGTGCTCTTCGCCGTGGTCGAGTGGATGGCCCGGCGGGAGGGCTCCCGGATCCCCACGCTCGGCGAGGTCTGCGCGTACGTGATGCGCTACGAGGTCGGTCTGGTGCCGGTGGGCCGGATCGGTCTGTTCGGGTTCTGGTGGTGGCTGGGATGGCACTTCCTGGCCCGTTGAGCCGGGTTGCCGACCGTCCAGATGGCGGGAACCGTGAGCAGCATATGGACCTGAACGATAACTTGGGAGAGGGCCGGCGCCGCGTGGCGGTGCAGGTCATGGGTGGTGGTGCCACACCTCGTGCTGCCTCCCTCCAGGGTCGGACCGACCCGGGCTCAAGCTGCCCAGGCGGCTGCTCCGGTAACCCCGGACCGCCGTGGGGCGCTCAGCAGGACCGCCCGTGAGGGCCACCGTGTGTCGGTGGCTCGCTCCCTGGAAGGACCACCACCGTGCCGAACAAGCCCAAGCCCGAGACCACCACCGACGACGCCCGTGAGCAGGCTCGCCGCGCGCTGCAGACGTCGATGGACACACGCCAGTGACCCGACCGGGCCAACGCTGATCCCTCTGGTCGGTGCGGTCGGACAGGGGCGGACGCTTCCTGGTGTGCCTTTGACCAGAGAGGCCGACACCCCGACTGCCCGCTGGCAGGTCCTGCGCGGGACGTGACGACGACCCTGAGCGCCACCCGCTGGGGGAGCTTGCCGACGAGGTAAGCAGTCGGCGGGATTGCGATCCTTACTGCGGTCGTGCCAGGATCGGCGGCGATGAGCCAGACCGCCACAACCGACCGATCCGTCTCGCCGCGCCGGATCGCCAGCCTCGCCCTGCCGGCCCTCGTGGTGCTCGCCGCCGAGCCGCTCTACGTGCTTGTCGACACGGCGGTGGTCGGTCACCTCGGCCGGGTGCCACTCGCCGCGCTCGCCGTCGGCGGCACGGTGATGACGCTCACCGCCTGGGTCGGCACCGTGGTCGCGTACGGCACCACCGGGCGTGCGGCCCGCCGCTTCGGCGCGGGAGACCGGGCCGCCGCTGTGGCCGAGGGCGTCCAGTCGTCCTGGTTGGCGTTCGGTGTCGGTCTGGTGATCGCGATCGGCATGCAGTTCGGCGGAGCCGCGCTCGCGCGTACCCTCGCCGGTGGTGCTGGCGACGTGGCCGACGCCGCCGCACACTGGCTGCGGATCGCGGCCCTCGGCGCCCCCGGCCTGCTGCTCGCCGCGGCCGGCAACGGCTGGCTGCGCGGCGTGCAGGACACCCGCCGCCCGCTGTACTTCGTGCTCGGCCCCAACCTGCTCTCCGCGGTGCTGTGCCCGCTGCTGGTCTACCCCGGTGGGCTGGGCCTGATCGGCTCGGCGGTGGCCAACGTCGTCGCGCAGACCCTCTGCGGTGCGCTCTTCGCCGCCGCGCTGGTCGCCGAACGGGTGTCGCTGCGGCCCCGACCCCGCGTGATCCGCCAGCAGTTGGTGCTCAGCCGGGACCTGCTGATCCGAGGGCTGGCGTTCCAGGCGAGCTTCCTCTCCGCGACCGCCGTCGCCGCGCGCTTCGGCGCCGCCGCTGTCGGCGCCCACCAGATCGCCCTGCAACTCTGGTTCTTCACCGCGCTGGTGCTCGACGCCCTCGCCATCGCCGCGCAGTCGCTGGTGGGTGCCGCGCTCGGTGCCGGCGACGACGCGGGCGCGCGGGCGCTCGCCCGCCGGATCGGGCTGCTCGGCGGAATCTGCGGCGTCGGGTTCGCGCTGTTCGTCGCCGCCGGCGCCGGCGTGGTGCCGACATGGTTCAGCTCCGACCCGGGGGTACGGGAGCAGGCCATGGTCGCGTGGCCGTGGTTCGTCGTGATGCTGCCGCTGGCCGGGGTGGTGTTCGCCCTCGACGGCGTGCTGATCGGCGCTGGTGACGTGCGTTACCTGCGCAACCTCACCATCGTGGCGGCGCTCGGTGGTTTCCTGCCCGCGATCTGGCTGGCGTACGCCCTCGACCTCGGGCTGGGCGGCATCTGGGCCGGACTCACAGTGTTCGTGGTGATCCGGCTGGTCGCTCTGCTGCTGCGCCTGCGCAACGGCAACTGGGCGGTGGTCGGCGCGGTCCGCTGACCACCGCTCGATCAGCAGCGGGTGGTGGTCGGCGGGGGCGCGTCGAGGTCGAAGATGGTCCCCGGGTCACCCGCCGGCAGTTGGTCCAGATGCCGGTCGGCGCTCCACGTCTGCTCCTGCACCCAGCCGTCACGCAGCCCGTCGCATCGCAGGTTCCAGCTCACGGCGTCTGCCGAGGCGAGCCAGAGGCCCTGGCTGGCGGCCTGCACGTCACCCGTGTGCGGCACCTGCCAGATCACCTTGTCGCGGATCACCACCACGCCCGCACCGGCCGGCGCCCGCACGTCCACCTTGAACGAGTACGCCCAGACGAACTCCGTCGTCACCTCCAGCAGCCGGATGTCGTCTTCCTCGGTGGCCCGGTAGCTGATCCGCCCGTTCGCCCGGGTGTCGTCCCACCTCTCAGGTGTCGAAATCCGGGTGGCGAAACTCAGGAAGCCGCCGTCTCTGAAGTATGGGCCGACCTGCTTGGCGGCGTCCGGGCCGAACAGCGCGAGGAACGGCACCCGGTTTCCCAGCAGCATCGAGGAGTCGACCCGGCCCTTGATCAGTGCCTCGCGTACCGACTCCAGTGCGGCACGTACCTCAGCCGCGCTGAACGGGCCGGTGGCGTTCGCCGTCGGCAGCACCACGGCTTCCTCGGCGGGAGCGAAGGAGGCGGCGGGGGTGTCAGCGAACAGGTCCCGCGGTTCACCTGGATCGCCGGACGGTGCGGCGGTCGTGCCGCCAGCGACGTGGGTGACCAGCAGCCCGCCGCCGACAACCATCAGCAGGGCCAGGACCAGCCCGAGGCCGACCAGCAGTGCGCCGTTGTGCCGGGCGGAGAAGAAGCGGACCCGGTCCCAGCCGGTGGGCTGGTGCTCGGTCTGTGCCGAGTGCATCCACTCGGGCAGGCGTACCGGGTTGACCTCGGCTACCGCAGCGGGTGGCGGTGGTGGTGGGTCTGCCGGGCCCGTCGGTGTGGGCTCGTTCGACGATGTGTCAGTCACGGTTTCTCCGTCAGTATTCGCCGCTGGTGGCCAGCGCGAGCAGATAGTAGGCGCCGGTCACCAACGCGGTGCCGATGACCGTGGCCACGACGAACGACAGCACGGCGACGATGTTCGGATGCGACTCGCCCCATCGGCTCCGGCTGCGCCAGTGCCACACCGCCCGGCGGGCAGTCCGTAGCGGCGGCCAGCCCTCGATCAGGTCGTCGACGTAGCGTGCCGGGGTCCGCCGCTTCGGTGTCGGCTCCCGCATCCACTGCGGCAGGTCGACCCGGGCGCGGTGCTCGTGGCCCGGAGGTCGGTCGGAGGTCATCGGCGGTCCTGATCTCGGGGCGCGGTCAGCGGGCAGATGATCTTCGCACCCGTTTCGGTCGGCGGCTGTCCCGCCGGACAAACCGCCGGATCGACGTCGCATCCCGGCCAACCGCTCAGGCCGCCTGGGCGGAGGCTCCGGTCACGCCGGGCGTGCCCACGCACCGCGCGGTACGGGCCGTCTGGCAGGCTTGGCCGACGTGAGCACCGATGGTCTGATCGTCGTCGACAAGCCCGGCGGCATGACGTCGCACGACGTGGTGGCGCGGATCCGCCGGCTGGCCAAGACCCGACGCGTCGGCCACGGTGGCACCCTCGACCCGATGGCCACCGGTGTGCTGGTGATCGGTGTGGGCCGGGCCACCCGCCTGCTGACCTACGTGATCGGCGCGGGCAAGAGCTACACCGGCACCATCCGGCTCGGCCAGGCCACCATCACCGACGACGCCGAGGGCGACGTGATCGCCAGCACTCGGGCCGGTCATCTCACCGACGACGCGATCCGCTCGGCGTTGGCACCGCTGCGCGGTGAGGTTGACCAGGTACCGAGCGCGGTCAGCGCCATCAAGATCAACGGTCAGCGCGCGTACAAGCGGGTCCGCGAGGGGGAGAGCGTCGAGCTGCCCGCTCGGCGGGTCACCATCTCCCGCCTGGAGGTGCTGGCGATCCGCCGCACCGAGCCGGACCTGGTGGACGTGGACGTGGACGTCACCTGCTCCTCCGGCACGTACATCCGGGCCATCGCCCGGGACGCGGGCCTCGCGCTCGGTGTCGGCGGACACCTGACCGCGCTGCGCCGGACCGCGGTGGGCGGCTTCACCCTCGCCGAGGCGGCCACCCTCGACGAGCTGGAGCAGCGCGCCCCGGAGGTGGTGAACCTGCCGCTGGACGCGGCAGCCGACCGCTTCTTCGCGCGTCGGGAGGCCACGCCCGAGGAGGCTCGGGTGCTCGCCCACGGCGGGCCGTTGGACCCGGCCGGCCTCACCGGGCCGTACGCCGTCTTCGGACCCGCCGGCGGTCTGATCGCTATCGTCAGCGAGCGGGACGGGCGGGCCCGCGCGGAGATCGTGCTCGCCCCGGCCTGACGGCGGGGCGCAGGTCCGCCGGCCCCCGGCCGGCGGGACAGCAGGGGAGGAGCGGCATGCAGCGGTGGCGGGGGTACGACGCGGCGCCCGG
>NZ_JBSFBM010000269.1:0-9246 GCF_053592955.1 Micromonospora sp. NPDC002411
C
This sequence comes from Micromonospora sp. NPDC002411, assembly GCF_053592955.1. Classification (NCBI taxonomy): domain Bacteria; kingdom Bacillati; phylum Actinomycetota; class Actinomycetes; order Micromonosporales; family Micromonosporaceae; genus Micromonospora; species Micromonospora sp. NPDC002411. Next base: position 2 of record NZ_JBSFBM010000269.1, read on the forward strand.
TCCAGCCCGGCCAGCAGGTCACGCAGGCGGCTGGTCACCTGCTCGCGTACCGATCCGTCGCCGGGCAACGTGGCCACGGCGGCCTCGATCCGACTCAGCTCGGCCAGCAGCGGCTCGGCCGCCCCGGCCTCGTCCGGCACCACCTGCGCCCGCAGGTACGCGGCGAGCGAGTGGGCGTTCGGGTAGTCGAAGACGAGGGTGGCGCGCAGCCGCAGGCCGGTCGCGACGTTGAGCCGGTTGCGCAGCTCGACGGCGGTCAGTGAGTCGAAGCCGAGTTCCTTGAACGGCAGGGTCGGGTCCACGTCGTCGGGGCCCGGGTAGCCGAGGACGGCGGCGACGTTGGCGCGTACCACCTGGAGGACCAGGGCGTCGGCGTCCTCGTCGGCGAGACCGGCGAGCCGCTGGGCGAGGCCCACGACCGACGGGCCGCCGGCCGGTTCGGCGACCGGCCGGGCCGCGCCTCGGACCAGACCGCGCAGCAGCGCCGGCACGGTCTCCGCCGGGTGGTGGCGCAGCCCGGCCAGGTCCAGGTCCGCCGGGACCAGCAGCGGCTCGTCGAGTACGCCTGCCGTGTCGAACAGGGCGAGCGCACGGGCGGTCGGCAGTCGACGGACGCCGCCGCGTGCCACCCGGCGCAGATCGGCGCCGTCCAGGTGCCCGGTCATGCCGCTGGCCTGCTCCCACAGGCCCCAGGCCAGGGATTCGGCGGGCAGGCCGAGCGCCCGCCGGTGCCGGGCCAGCTCGTCGAGGAAGGCGTTGGCCGCCGCGTAGTTGCCCTGTCCCGCGCCGCCGAGGACGCCGGCCGCCGAGGAGAAGAGCACGAACCGGGCGACCTTGCGGTCCCTGGTCAGCAGGTGGAGGTTCCACGCGGCGTCGGTCTTCGGTGCCAGCACGGCGTCGATGCGGTCCGGGGTCAGCGCGGTGACGACGCCGTCGTCCAGTGCGCCTGCCGCGTGCACCACTGTCAGTGGTTGGTCGGCGGGTATCCGGTCGAGGACCGCCGCGAGGGCGTCCCGGTCGGTGGCGTCGCAGGCCTCCACGACGACCTGGGCGCCGAGCTCGGTCAGGTCGGTGACAAGGGCGTCCACCCCGTCGGCGGCGCGTCCGCGACGTCCGGTCAGCACCAGCCGCCGGGCCCCGTGCTCGGCGGCCAGGTGTCGGGCGAGCAGCCCGCCGAGGGTGCCGGTGCCACCGGTGATCAGAACGGTGCCGTCCGGGTCGCCACCGGCGATGTCGGTGCGCGGTTCCGGGGCCACCGGGACCGGTGCCAGGCGCGGGGCCAGCGGCCGACCGGCACGGACGACCACCTGCGGCTCACCGGAGGCGACCGCCGGGACGGCCACGGTCAGCGAGGTGGGATCGTCGTCGAGGTCGAGGAGGACGAAGCGGTCCGGGTTCTCCGCCTGCGCGGTGCGGATCAGGCCCCACGCGGCGGCTGCGGCCAGGTCACCGGCCGGGTCGCCGGTGTTCGCCGCGACCGCGCCCCGGGTGACGACGACCAGTCGCGACGCCCCGAACGCGGGCTCCGCGAGCCATCGCTGCACCAGGTCGAGCGCGTGGGTGGTGCGGTGCCGCGCGCCGACGCCGGGTTCGGCCGCCGCCTGCGGATCCGCTTCGAGCGTCACGAAGACCAGGTCGGGTACGGCCGGGGCGTCCGCCAACGCGGTCAGGTCCGGGTATCCGGTCCCGGCGACGCGGGTGAGCTGGTACGGGTCGACGCCGACGACAGCGGTGGCCGGGGCCGTCCCGGGCAGCACCGGGGTCCAGTCCAGCCGGTACAGCGACTCGTGGTCGCCGCCGCGGGCGCTGGCCAGCCGGTCCGCCGACACCGGCCGCATGATCAGCGAGTCGATCTCGGCGACCGGGGCGCCGGTGCTGTCGGCGACGGTGAACGAGACGCCGACGGCGCCGGCCGGCTTGAGTCGGATCCGGAAGCTGGAGGAGCCGGTGGTGTGCAGGGAGATGCCGCTCCACACGAACGGGAGGCGGCTGCGCTCGGCCGGTTCGCCGTCGCCCATCCGGGTCAGGAAGGTGTTCAGCGACATGGCCTGCAGGCCGGCGTCGAGCAGGGCCGGGTGCATGCCGTACGCGCCTGCGGCGGGCCGGCCCGACTCGGGCAGGGACAGCTCCGCGTAGACGTCGTCCTCGGTGACCCAGGCGGCGCGCAGGCCCTGGAACATCGGCCCGTAGTCGAACGCGGTCCGGCTGACGGCCTCGTAGAACTCGGAGAGGTCGACCGGCCGGGCGCCGGGTGGCGGCCAGGTGGTGAGGTCGGCCGGCCCGGTCGGGTCGGCGGCGGTGCTGATCGCGCCGGTGGCGTGGTGGACCCAGCCGGTGGCGTCCAACGGGTCGCCGGCCTCGCCCTCGTCGGAGCGGGAGCGGACGTTGATGGCGCGCCGGCCGTTGCCGTCCGGCGGTCCCACCCAGAGCTGTAGTTGGCGGGCGCCGCGCTCGGGAACGATCAGCGGGGTGAGCAGTGTGAGTTCTTCCAGCCGCCGGCATCCGGTCTGACCCGCGACGTGCAGGGCGAGTTCGACGAAGGCGGTGCCGGGCATGACGTTGGCACCCATCACCTTGTGTTCGCCGAGCCAGGGGTGGGCCTCGACGGAGAGCAGGCCGGTGAAGAGGACCGCGTCGGAGTCGAGCAGCGGGATGGCGGCGCCGAGCATCGGGTGGCTCGCCGCGTTGAGGCCGGCGGTGGCGATGTCGGCGCTGATCGGGAGGTTGACCTCGTCGACCCAGAACCGCTGGTGTTGGAAGGGGTAGGTGGGAAGGTCGACGGTCCGCGTTGCCGGGATGGCCGTGGTCCAGTCGACGGGTGCGCCCTGCACCCACGCCTCGGCCAGGGCCCGCACGATCTGAGCGGGGCCGCCCTCGCCTCGACGCAGCGTCCCGACGGCCGGAGCGTCCACGCTGTCGGCGATCGCCCCGGTCAGCACCGGATGCGCGCTGATCTCCACGAAGATCCGGTGCCCAGCGGTGTACGCGGCCTGCACGGCCTGGTCGAGCCGGACCGGCTGGCGCAGGTTCTGGTACCAGTAACCGGCGTCCATCTCCCCGCCGCCCTCGACGGTCGAGAACACGGGCACCGAGCCCGGGAGCGGTCGCACCCCGTCGAGCAGTCGGGCCAGTTCCGCCTCCACGGGCTCGACCAGAGCGCAGTGCGAGGCGTAATCGACCTTGACCCGCTTCGCCCGCACCCCGGCCGCCTCGGCGGCGGCCAGGAACGGCTCCAGGTCGGCACCGGCGACGGCGACGCTGGTCGGGCCGTTGACCACCGCGACGCTGACCCCGTCGGTCAGCAGCGGGGTGACCACGTCCAGGCCGGCGTTGACCGACACCATCCCGCCGCTGCCCGACAGCGCGAGCAGCGCCTGACTGCGCAACGCCACGACCTTCGCGGCGTCACTCAGCGACAAGACTCCGGCGACACAGGCCGCAGCGATCTCACCCTGCGAATGACCGATCACCGCATCGGGGGTCACACCCTTGGACCGCCACACCTCGGCCAACGCGACATGCACCGCCCAGAGGACCGGCTGCACCACGTCCACCCGCTCCAACGGATCGTCGGAGCGCAGCACGTCGAGGAGGTTCCAGTCCACGAACGGCGCCAACGCCGCCGCACACTCGGCGATCCGGGCCGCGAACACCGGCTCGGCATCCAACAACCCGGCGGCCATCCCGACCCACTGGGAGCCCTGACCGGGGAAGACGAACACCACACCGGCGGAACGGGCCACACCGGACACCACAGCGCTGGACGGCAACCCGTCGGCCAGCGCGGCCAGACCGGCACGGTGATCAGGGCCGAGCACCACAGCCCGCTGGACGAATTCGGATCGGCCCAGCAGCGAGTGGGCGACCTCGGCGGCCTCCGACTCCAGGCCGGCGAGTCGGCGGGCCTGGTCGGCGACGGCCTTGGCGGTACGCCCGGACAGCACCCACGGCACGTCCGGCGACACGACTGTCGACTCGTCGGCCGGCGTGGCCGGCGCCTCCTCGATGATCACGTGGGCGTTGGTGCCGGAGACCCCGAAGGACGAGACGCCGGCCCGCCGTGGCCGCCCGTACGTCTCCCACGGCCTCGCGTCGGTGAGCAGCTCGACTGCACCGGCCGACCAGTCCACCTCGGGTGTGGGCTCGTCCACGTGCAGGGTGCGCGGCATCGTCTCGTGGCGGATCGCCGCGACCATCTTGATGATCCCGGCGACACCGGCGGCGGCCTGCGCGTGGCCGATGTTCGACTTGATCGAGCCGAGCCGCAGCGGCCGGTCCGCCGGCCGACCCTGACCGTAGGTGGCCAGCAGCGCCTGCGCCTCGATCGGGTCGCCCAGCACCGTGCCGGTGCCGTGCGCCTCCACCACGTCGACGTCGGCGCTGTTCAGGCCCGCGTTGGCAAGGGCGGCGCGGATGACGCGTTGCTGCGACGGGCCGTTCGGGGCGGTCAGGCCGTTGGAGGCGCCGTCCTGGTTGATCGCGCTGCCGCGGACCACGGCCAGGACGTGGTGGCCGTTGCGTCGCGCGTCGGAGAGCCGCTCCACCACCAGGACACCGGCGCCCTCGGCCCAGCCGATCCCGTCGGCGGACCCGGCGAACGACTTGCACCGTCCGTCCGGGGCCAGTCCGCGCTGCTGGCTGAACGCGACGAACGCTGCCGGGGTCGCCATCACCATCACGCCGCCGACCAGCGCGAGGGAGCACTCCCCCTGCCGCAGCGCCTGGGCCGCGAGGTGCAGGGCGACGAGTGACGACGAGCAGGCGGTGTCCACCGACAGCGACGGGCCCTCCAGCCCGAGCGCGTACGACACCCGCCCGGAGATGACGCTCGCGGTGGTGCTGGTCAGGCCGAACCCGCCGACGCTGGACGGGTCACGGCCGAGAACGCCGCCGTAGTCCTGGCCGCTGGTGCCGGCGAAAACACCGGTCCGGCTGCCGCGCAGCGACACCGGGTCGATGCCGGCCCGCTCGATCGCCTCCCAGGAGACCTCGAGGAGCACCCGCTGCTGCGGGTCCATCGCGACCGCCTCGCGGGGGCTGATCCCGAAGAACGCGGCGTCGAAGTCGGTGGCGCCGTCGAGGAAGCCACCCTCACGCACGTAGAAGCCGCCCGGTCGGTCCGCCTCCGGGTCGTAGAGACCGGCGATGTCCCAGCCCCGGTCCTCCGGGACGCCGGTGATCCCGTCGGTGCCCAGGTCGACCAGCTGCCACAGGTCCTCCGGCGTCCGCACACCGCCGGGGTAGCGGCAGGCCATGCCGACGATGGCGATCGGCTCGTCGGCGGCGACCGGCGCGGCCTCGGTGCTCGCCGCCGTCGGTGCCTCGATGCCGCCGAGCTGTTCGTGCAGGTATCCGGCGAGGGCCTGCGGGGTCGGGTAGTCGAAGATGAGGGTGGCCGGCAGGCGCAGCCCGGTCGCGCCGCCCAACTGGTTGCGGATCTCCACGGCGGTGAGCGAGTCGACGCCGAGTTCGGAGAGGGGCTGCTGCGGCGGGACGGCCGCCGGACCGCTGTGGCCCAGGACGGCGGCTGCCTGTCCGCGTACGAGATCGAGCAGGGCCCGCTCCCGGTCCGCCTCGGCGAGGGCGGCGAGGTGGGTGAGGAACGCGTTGCCGGCGCGGGTCCTGGCACCCGGCTTGCCTCCCGGCACCCGGACCAGCCCGCGCAGCAGCGCCGGTACGCCGCCCTGGGCGCTCTGCGCCCGCAGCGTGGCGAAGTCCAGCCGGGCCGGCGCGACCACCGGCACCGACGCGGCGATCGCCCGGTCGAAGAGCGCGAGCGCGTCGGCGGACGGCATGGAGATGATGCCGCCGCGCGCGATGCGGGAGAAGTGGGTGTCGTCGAGGTGCTCCGACATGCCGCTGCGCGCGTCCCAGAGGCCCCAGACGAGGGACACCCCGGGCAGCCCGGCCGCCCGTCGGTGCTGGGCGAGCGCGTCCAGGTAGGCGTTCGCCGCCGCGTAGTTGCCCTGGCCACCGCCACCGAGGGTCGCGGCGAGCGAGGAGAACAGGACGAACGCGCTGAGGTTCGCGTCCCGGGTCAGGTCGTGCAGGTGGTGGGCGGCGTCGACCTTGGGTCGCAGCACCGCGCCGACCCGGCCCGGGGTGAGCGCGCTGACCACGCCGTCGTCGCTGACCCCGGCGGCGTGCACCACAGCGGTCAGCGGGTGCTCGGCGGGCACGGAGGCGAGCAGCGCGGCAACCGCGGCGCGGTCGGCGGTGTCGCAGGCTTCCAGGGTCACCGCGGCGCCCAGTGTGGTCAGTTCGGCGCAGAGTTCGGCGCTGCCCTCGGCGGCGCTGCCCCGGCGGCTGGTGAGCAGCAGGTGCCGTACGCCGTGCCGGGTGACCAGGTGTCGGGCCAGCAGGCCGCCCAGGGTGCCGGTGGCGCCGGTGATCAGGACGGTGCCGTCCGGGTCGAGCGGGGGGTTCGGCTCCCGGGGCGGGGCGAGCCGGGCCAGCCGGGGCACCCGTACCGTGCCGCGGCGGACGGCGACCTGCGGTTCGCCGGAGGTGACCGCCTCGATCAGCCGGCCCGCGCTTGCCGGGTGCCCGTCCAGGTCGGCCAGGACGAACCGCTCCGGGTTCTCCGACTGGGCCGAGCGGATCAGGCCCCAGACCGGGGCGGCGGACAGGTCGGTCACGTCCTCGTCCGGGCCGGTGGCGATCGCCTGGCGGGTGACCACTACCAGCCGGGCCCCCTCGAACGCCCTGTCGTCCAGCCAGTGCTGCGCGGTGACCAGCGCGGCGATGGTGGTGGCGTGGGTGGACCGGGGATCGGAGTCCGTTCCGGCGCAGCCGGCCAGGACCAGGTCCGGGCGGTCCGCGCCGCCGGCCAGGGCGACCCCGAGGGCCGCGAGGTCCGGGTAGCGGTCCGCGGCGATGTCGGCGAGTTCGGGCAGGTCGTCGCCGAGGATCGCGATCCGGCCGGGGTCGCCGGCGGTGGTCGTGACGGCCGGCCAGTCGACGTGGAAGAGCGTGTCGTCGGTGGTGGCGAGTTGGTCGGCGGAGATGGGACGCAGCGTGAGCATCCGCACCTCGGCGACCGGCTCGCCGGTGGCGTCCGCGACGGCGACGCTCACGTCGGCGTTCTCCGCGATCCGGACGCGGACCCGCAGGTCGGTGGCGCCGGGCGAGTGCAGCGCGACGTCGTTCCAGGCGAACGGCAGCCGGTTGCCCTGCTCGGTGGTCCGGGCCGGCAGCAGGCCGGTGGCGTGCATGGCCGCGTCGAGCAGCGCCGGGTGCAGGCCGAAGTCGGCCGGGTCGGTGCCGCTGCCGTCCGGGATGCGCACCTCGGCGTACGCGTACTCGCCGGCCACCCAGGCCCGCTGGAGAGCCTGGAACGCGGGCCCGTAGGTGAAGCCCTGCGCGGCGAGCCGGTCGTAGAACCCGGTCAGGTCGGCGGGGCGGGCGTCGGCCGGTGGCCAGATGGTGAAGTCCCGCCAGTCCGTGGTGGACGCTTCGACGGCCTGGACCACGCCGACGGCGTGGCAGGTCCACGGCTTGTCCGGGTCGGTGGAGTCGACCGCTCGGGAGTGGATGGTGACGGCGCGGGAGCCGTCGTCCTCCGCCGGGCCGACCGACACCTGCAGTTCGGTGTCGCCGCGCTCGGGCAGCACCAGTGGCGCCTGGAGGGTGAGTTCGCGCAGGTGGCCGGTGCCGACCTGCTCGCCGGCGCGCAGTGCGAGCTCCACGAAGCCGGTGCCGGGCACCAGCACGGTGCCCTGCACGGCGTGGTCGGCGAGCCAGGAGTGCTGCTCCAGGCTGAGCCGGCCGGTGTAGAGGAAGCCGCCGCCGTCGGCGAGCGCGACGGCCGCGCCGAGCAGCGGGTGCCCCGCCGGGCGGACGCCCACGTTGGTCAGATCGCCGGTCCACCGGCGGGAGGTGTCCGGCCAGTACCGCTCGTGCTGGAAGGCGTACGTGGGCAGGTGGACCGGCCGTCCGGCGGGGAGCACGGCACGCCAGTCCGGGGACACCCCGTGCACGTGCAGGCGACCGATCGCGGCGAGCAGCGCCGCCGGCTCGGGGCGGTCCTTGCGCAACGCGGCGACGACCACCTGACCGCCGGTCAGGCAGTCCTCGGCCAGGGCGGTCAGGACACCGCCGGGGCCGATCTCCACTAGTGCGGTGACGCCGGCGTCGACCAGGGCGGCGATGCCGTCGGCGAAGCGGACCGCGTCGCGGACGTGGCGCACCCAGTAGGCGGCGTCCAGCCGTTCGTCGAGCCGGCCGGTGACGTTGGAGACGATCGGGATGCGCGGCTCGTGATAGGTGACGCTCTCGGCGACCCGGCGGAAGTCGTCGAGCATCGGCTCCATCAGCGCCGAGTGGAAAGCGTGGCTGACGGTCAACCGCTTGGTCCTGCCGAAGGTCGCGGCGACCGCCTCGACCGCCTGCTGTTCGCCGGAGAGCACGACCGAGCGTGGACCGTTGACCGCCGCGATCGAGACGCCGTCGGTCAGCAGTGGCAGCACCTCCGCCTCGGTGGCCCGCACCGCGACCATCACCCCGCCGACGGGCAACGCCTGCATCAGGGTGCCGCGCGCGGCGACCAGTGTCGCCGCGTCCGCGAGGGACAGCACACCGGCGACGTGCGCGGCGGCCAGCTCGCCGATCGAGTGGCCGATCAGGTGGTCGGGGACGATGCCCCAGGACTCGACCAGCCGGTACAACGCCACCTCGACGGCGAAGAGACCGGCCTGGGTGTAGGCGGTCTGGTCCAGCAGACCGTCCGGGTTCTCCGCTATCACCCGACGCAGCGGCTGCTCCAGGTGCGGCTGGAGCGCGTCGCAGACCTCGTCGAACGCAGCGGCGAAGACGGGGTACGTGGCGGCGAGGTCGCTGCCCATGCCGGTGCGTTGGGAACCCTGGCCGGAGAAGAGGAACGCGGTACGCGCGGGCTGCCGCTGGCCGGTGAGCACTCCGGTGTCGAGGCGCCCCTCCGCCAGCGCCGCGAGCCGGTGCACCAGGTCGGCGCGGTCACCGGGCAGGATCACGGCCCGGTGGTCGAACGTGCTGCGGTCGGCCGTCAGGGCGTACGCCACGTCACGCAGGTCGACCCGGTCGTCGCCGGCCACCCGGGCGAGCAGTTTCGCCGCCTGCGCCCGCAGCGCCCGCTCGGTACGCCCGGACAGCAGCCACGGTCCGTCCGGTGCGGTGCTGGCCGCCGGCGTGGTGTCGTCGGCAACCTCCGGGGCCTGTTCGAGGACCACGTGCAACCTCCCGGGCGACCAGTGGTGCGCCCCAGAACA
>NZ_JBSFBM010000270.1:0-9152 GCF_053592955.1 Micromonospora sp. NPDC002411
CTCGGCCCAGCGGCCCACCTCGTCGAAGACCTTCTTCCGTACGGCGGGGCCGGAGAGGGTGAGGTCGTGCAGCCCGCCGTCGAAGCGGGCGAGGGCTTCGCCAGGGCGGTGGCGGTGGCCGGCTGCTCGGTGGCGAGCCCGACCCGTTCGGCGACGACCAGGCCGAGCAGCACGGCCACCGCCTCGTCGTCGGTGAGCATGAGCGGCGGCAGCTTGTATCCGGAGTGCAGCCGGTAGCCGCCGTAGCGGCCCCGGTCGGCGGTGACGGGGATGCCCAGCTCGACCAGGGTGGCCGCGTACCGGCGCACGGTCCGCTCGTCGACGCCGAGCCAGCCGGCCAGCTCGGCGGCGGTAGCGCGGTGCCGGGTCTGCAACACCTCGAGGAGAGCCAGCACCCGACCGGCGGGATGTGACACGGGCCACTCCTCCAAACCGGGCGGATTCTGCCCGCATTCGATCGTACGGTCTGTCGGTAACCGAGAGAAGGAGCGACAGATGGCGACGTTCGTGCTGGTTCCGGGGTTTTGGTTGGGCGCCTGGGCGTGGCGGGAGGTGACCGCGACGTTGCGGGCGCAGGGGCACGAGGTCCACCCGATGACCCTGACCGGGTTGGCCGAGCGGGACCACCTCGCCGGGCCGGAGGTCGGCCTGGAGACGCACACAGCGGACATCGTCCGGCTGATCGAGGTCGAGGATCTGCGCGACGTGCTGCTGGTCGGGCACTCCGGTGGCGGCATGCCGGTCGCGCAGGCGGCCGACCGCATCCCGGACCGGATCGCCCGGGTGGTCTACGTGGAGAGCGGACCACTGCCGGACGGCACCGCGCAGTTCGACACGGTGCCGCCGGAGGAGCAGGAACGACTCCGGGCCGCGATCGGCGACGGTGACCTGCTGCCGCCGCCGGCCTGGGATCCGACCGCCGACCCGACCAACCTGGCCGGTCTGGACGAGCCCACGTTGGCTCTGCTGCGCGCCCGGGCCACCCCGCAGCCGCTGCGCGCGGCCACCGACCCGGTCCGCCGCACCGGCGGTCGTCCGGTGCCGACCGCGCTGGTCGCCAGCACCTTCCCGCTCGCCGTGGTCCGGCAGATGATCGACGAAGGGCACCCGTTCTTCACCGGGCTGGCCGGCGGCCACCTGTTCGAGTTGCCGACCGGGCACTGGCCGATGCTCAGCGAACCGAAGGCTCTCGCCGACATCCTCGACGCGGCCGCCCGGGGCTGAGCAGAGACCCGAATCGGGGGCAGCCCGCCCCGGCGGGTGCGGACGTCAGCGGGGCAGCAGCGCGGCGATCTCGGCGACGACCGCCGCCGGGGTCCGGCCGTCGGTGGTCACCGTCTCGGTGGCCACCTCGGCGTAGAGCGGCCGACGCTGGTCCAGAAGGTGCTTGAGGGTCGCCCGCGGGTTGATCGCCAGCAGCGGGCGGCCCGCGCCGAGCCCGACCCGCTTCACCGCGTCGGGCAACTCGACCGAGAGGTACACCACCCGGTGCCCGACCAGGGCGGCCCGGGTCTCCTCGGCCAACACCGCGCCGCCGCCGAGGGCGAGCACCCCTGTGCCGCCGGCCAGCGCCGCGGCCACCGCGGCCCGCTCGAGGGTACGGAAGTGAGCCTCACCCTCGTCGATGAAGATCTCCGGGATCGGCTTGCCGGCCATCTGCTCGATGTCGATGTCGGTGTCGCGGAACTCCACCGAGAGGGTGTCGGCGAGCGCCCGCCCGACGGTGGTCTTGCCGCAGCCGGGCGCGCCGACCAGCACGACGACCGGTGCCATCAGCGGATGACCAGCGCGTCGAGGTAACCGGCCAGGTTGCGGCGGATCTCGGCGATCGAGTCGCCGCCGAACTTCTCGGTGGCCGCCTCGGCGAGCACCAGCGCCACCATCGCCTCGGCGACAACCGCCGCGGCCGGCACCGCACAGACGTCGGAACGCTGGTTGATCGCGGTGGCCGGCTCACCGGTGGTGACGTCCACAGTGGAGAGGGCCCGGTTCAGCGAGGAGATTGGCTTCATCGCCGCGCGGACCCGCAACGGCTCCCCGGTGGTGATGCCACCCTCCAGGCCACCCGCCCGGTCGGTGACCCGGCGGACGCCGGTGGCGGACGGAATGATCTCGTCGTGCGCCTCCGAGCCACGGGACCGGGCCTGCTGCCAGCCGTCACCGATCTCCACACCCTTGATGGCCTGGATCGACATCAGCGCGGTGGCCAGTCGAGCGTCGAGCTTGCGGTCCCACTGCACGTGACTGCCCAACCCCGGCGGCACCCCGTACGCCAACACCTCGACCACGCCGCCGAGGGTGTCGGCGGCCTTCTTCGCGGCGTCGACCTCGGCGACCATCAGGGCGCTGGCCTCCGGGTCGAGGCAGCGCAGCGGGTCAGCGTCGATGCGGGCGGCGTCGGACGGGACCGGACGCAGACCGGGCTTCGCGGCCACCGGGCCCAGCTCGACGACGTGCGAGACGATCTCGATGCCGAGCGCCTGACGGATCAGCGCCTTGGCGACCGCGCCGACGGCGACCCGGGCGGCGGTCTCCCGGGCGCTGGCGCGTTCCAGGATCGGCCGGGCGTCGGTGTGGCCGTACTTCTGCATGCCGGCCAGGTCCGCGTGGCCCGGCCGGGGTCGGGTCAGCGGGGCGTTGCGGGCCTGGCGGGCCAGCTCGTCGGGGTCGACCGGGTCGGCGGCCATCACGGTCTGCCACTTCGGCCACTCGGAGTTGCCGACCCGGATGGCCACCGGGCTGCCCAGCGTGACGCCGTGGCGCAGACCGCCGAGCAGCTCGACCTCGTCCCGCTCGAACGACATCCGGGCGCCGCGGCCGTAGCCCAGCCGCCGGCGGGCCAGCTCGTCGGCGATCACGGAGGTGGTCACCTCGATGCCGGCCGGCACCCCCTCCATCATCGCGACGAGGGCGGGACCGTGCGATTCACCTGCAGTCAGCCAACGCAACACAGCGATCAGTCTGTCACGGCCGGCCACCGCCCGGACACGCTGCCCGCCGTGTCCCGCCCGGTGGACGCCCCCGGCCCGAGGGGAAACCTGGGATCGGGGCGGCGCGCCGGGCAGCCCGGCCGGCAGCGACCTCAGCGACCCAGGTCAGGGGTCTCCCCGCCCTCACACCTCCGTCAGCACACCAGCCAGTTCCCGGTACTCACCGCCCGTGCGCGGACAGACGAACCGGCCGTCGCCCTTGGCGACCAGCGGCTCGCCCGCCCGACCCACCCAGCCCACCCTGCGGGCCGGGACGCCAACCACGAGCGCGAAGTCGGGCACGTCCGTGGTGACGACGGCGCCCGCGGCGATCAACGCCCAACGGCCGACCGTCACGGGCGCCACACAGACGGCCCGAGCTCCGATCGCCGCGCCCTCCCCCACGGTGACCCCGACCGCTGTCCAGTCGTCGCCACCCTTGAGCCGGCCCTCCGGCGTCACCGCCCGCGGGTACTCGTCGTTGGTGAGCACTGCCGCGGGCCCCACGAAGACGCCGTCGCCCAGCACGGCGGGCTCGTAGACGAGACCGTAGTTCTGGACCTTCACGTTGTCGCCGAGGCGTACGCCCGGTCCGACATACGCGCCCCGGCCGATCACGCAGTCGTGCCCGAGGCGGGCGTCCTCCCGCACCTGGGCGAGATGCCAGATCTTCGTGCCAGGCTGGATCGTCGCGCGTACGTCGACATCGGCGCCGGGTGCAACGAACACGTCGTTGCGGTGTGGCTCCACAGAATCGGTCATCTCGTTCCTCGTCGTGAGTTCGGTGCCCATCACTGTAGGAACCAGCGCGGACCGCCGGCTGCCCTTGAGGCGGCCCGTGTCACGCACCCGTCGGCTCGAATTGACGCGACCGACAGCCGGTGCGCCTGGGCCGAAGGTATGGGTTCCCCAGCGGCGGCCCGCCGAAATCCGACACAGCGCTGTCCACGCCGATCGCCGGCCGGTAGCTTCCCGGGGCGGGCCAGGTCAACGGGTGCCAATCCTGGTCCGACACTGCGCTGTGTCGGACGTCGGCTCTTGGTCGCCCACCACGAACCGCCGTAGACGAAACGGATCACCGTGACTTCTTCACCTGCCGTCTCCGACCAACCCATCGGGATCGCCGTCATCGGCGCCGGCTACTGGGGCCCCAACCTGGTTCGCAACTTCCAGGGATCCACGGCGTTCCGGCTGCGCTGGCTGTGTGACCTCGACGTCGACCGGGCCCGCCGCGTGCTTGGGGACTACTCGACCGTGCAGGTCACCGACGACCTCGACACCGTGCTGGCCGATGACGCGGTGCAGGCCGTCGCGATCGCCACCCCGGCCGGCACCCACCTGCCGGTGGCGCTGGCCGCGCTGCGCGCCGGCAAGCACGTGCTGGTGGAGAAGCCCCTCGCCGCCACCTACGACGAGGGCCGCCAACTCGTCGAGGAAGCCGACCGGCGCGGGCTCACGCTCATGTGCGACCACACCTACTGCTACACCCCGGCTGTTCTCCGCATCCGTGAGCTGCTGCACGCGGGTGAGCTGGGCGAGCTGCACTACCTCGACTCGGTTCGCATCAATCTCGGTCTGGTCCAGCGGGACATCGACGTGATCTGGGACCTGGCGCCGCACGATCTGTCCATCCTGGACTTCGTGCTGCCGCCGGGCGTCGTGCCGGTGGCCGTCGCCGCGCACGGTGTCGACGGCATCGGCGCCGGCCGTAGTTGCGTCGCGTACCTCACGCTCCGACTCAACACCGGTGCGATCGCACACATCCACGTCAACTGGCTCTCCCCCGTCAAGATCCGCACCACCATCATCGGTGGCTCTAAGCGCACCCTGGTCTGGGACGACCTCAACCCCAGCCAGCGGCTGGCGATCTTCGATCGGGGCGTCGACGTGGCGACGCCGGACGAACTCGGCGCCGAAGAACGCCACGACGTGCTCGTGTCCTACCGCTCGGGGGACATGGTGGCGCCGGCACTGACCGAGCGCGAGGCGCTGCGGACCATGGTCGAGGAGTACGCGCGCGCCATCCGCAGCGGATCGCCCGCGCTCACCGACGGCCGAAGCGGCCTACGGGTCCTGCAGATCCTGCAGGCAGCCTCGCACAGTCTCACCAAGGGTGGCGTGATGGTCGATCTGGAAGGAGAGTCCGAACGATGAGTGCGGCGGTTTCGGTCAAGAATGCGCGTGCCCTGGTGACGGGCGGAGCCGGCACGATCGGCTCGCACGTGGTCGACCTACTCGTGCGCGGCGGTGCCAGCGAGGTCGTCGTTCTCGACAACCTCGTACGCGGCCGGCGCGAGAACCTGGCGTGGGCGCTGCAGAGCGACCGGGTGCGCGTGGTGGAGGGCGACATCCGCGACGTCGACCTCGTCCGCGACGTCACCCGGGGCAAGGACCTGGTCTTCCACCTCGCCGCCATCCGGATCACGCAGTGCGCCGAGGAGCCCCGACTGGCCAACGAGGTGCTCGTCGACGGCACGTTCAACGTGCTGGAGGCTGCCGCCGCCGAGGGCGTCCGCAAGGTGATCGCCTCGTCGTCGGCGTCGGTCTACGGCCTGGCCGAGGAGTTCCCCACCGGCGAACGGCACCACCCGTACAACAACGACACGTTCTACGGGGCCGCCAAGGCGTTCAACGAGGGCATGCTGCGCAGCTTCCACGGGATGTACGGGTTGGACTATGTGGCCCTGCGGTACTTCAACGTGTACGGCCAGCGGATGGACGTCCACGGGCTGTACACCGAGGTGCTGATCCGCTGGATGGAGCGCATCGACGCGGGCCTCCCCCCGCTGATCCTCGGCGACGGCACCCAGACGATGGACTTCGTGGACGTTGTCGACATCGCCCGGGCCAACATCCTGGCCGCCGAGTCGGCGCACACCGACGAGGTGTTCAACATCGCCAGTGGGGTCGAGACCAGCCTCAACGAGCTCGCCCGCACGCTGCTGTCGGTGATGAAGAGCGACCTGTCCCCGGAGTACGGCCCGGCGCGGACGGTCAACGGGGTCACCCGGCGACTCGCCGACACCTCCGCCGCCGCGCGGGCACTCGGCTTCCGGGCGGAGATCGGTCTTCGGGAAGGCCTCCAGGGGCTGGTCGAGTGGTGGCGCGCGGAGCAGCCCGCCCACGGCGGGTCCCAGGAGGCGCGGTGACCATCGAGGCGGCCCGCCGCATCCCGGTGATGCTCCCCGCGCTCGGCGAGGAGGAGGCACTGGCCGCGGCGGACGCTGTCCGCTCGGGGTGGGTCGCCCAGGGCCCGCGGGTCGCGGCGTTCGAGGCCGCGTTCGCCGCCAGTGTCGGGGCGGCCCACGGCGTCGCCGTCAGCTCCTGCACCACGGCGCTGCACCTCGCGCTCGTCGCGGTCGGGGTGCAGCCCGGTGACGAGGTGATCGTCCCGTCGCTGTCGTTCATCGCCACCGCCAACGCGGTCCGCTACGTCGGAGCGCGGCCCGTCTTCGCCGATGTGGACATCACCACCGGCAACGTCACGGTGGCGACGCTCGACGCGGTGCGCACCCCGCGCACCAGGGCCGTCATCGCCGTGCACCAGGGCGGCGTGCCGGCCGAGGTGTCCGCGCTGCGGACCGCCGCCGACCGCTGGGGCGTGTCGCTGATCGAAGACGCGGCGTGCGCGGCCGGCTCTACGGTGAACGGTGCTCCGGTCGGTGCCGGGGCTTTGCTCGCGGCGTGGTCGTTCCACCCGCGAAAGCTCCTCACCACCGGCGAGGGCGGGATGATCACCACCGACGACGCGGACTGGGCGGTGCGGCTGCGCCGGCTGCGCGAGCACGGGATGAACGTGTCGGCCGCGGACCGGCACGCGAGCGCCCAACCGATCCTCGAGGCGTACCTGGAAACGGGCTACAACTACCGGATGACCGACATCCAGGCCGCCATCGGCCTGGTCCAACTCGGCAAGCTCAGGGACATCGTGGCGCAGCGTCGCCACCTCGCCGCGCGGTACCACGAGTTGCTGGCCGACGTGCCCGGTGCGGTCGCGGTCCGCGATCCGGCGCACGGCCGCACCAATTTCCAGACGTTCTGGGTGCTGCTCACCGACGAGTTCGGCGTCGGACGCGACGAAACCCTCGCCGCGCTCGCCGCCGCCGGGGTGTCCGCCCGGCGCGGCATCATGGCGTCGCACCTGGAGCCGGCGTACGCGGGCGTCAAACCGGCCCCGCTGCCGGTAACCGAGCGGATCACACGCGACTCGCTGGTCCTGCCCCTGCACCATGCGCTCACCGAGGACGACCAGGACCACATCGTCGGAACGCTTCGTGGACTGGTCCGCCGATGACCAACGATCTCGTGATCGTCGGTGCCGGCGGAATGGCTCGGGAGACGGCGGCCACCGTCGCGGCGATCAACGCGGTGGCGCCGACCTGGCGACTACGGGGCTTCCTCGACGACGACCCCGCCCTGCACGGCGTGACCCGTGCCGGGTTGCCGGTGCTGGGCCCGCTGGACGCGATCGCCGACCTGCCCGATGCCGCCGTGGTGGTCTGTGTCGCCAACGCCCGCGACCCCGGCGTCCGCGAGCGGGTGGTACGGCGGCTGGGCCTGCCGGTGGCACGGTACGCAAGCGTCGTCCACCCGTCGGCCGAGGTGCCCGCCGGCTGCACGGTCGGGCCGGGCTCGGTGCTGCTGGCCCAGGTCGTCCTGACCGCCGACGTCACGGTCGGCGCGCACGTGGCGATCATGCCGCAGACCGTGCTCACCCACGACGACATCGTCGCCGACCACGTCACGATCGCCTCGGGCGTGCGGATCTCCGGTTCCGTGCGGATCGGCCGCGGCGCCTACCTCGGGGCAGGGGCGCTGATCCGCGAATCGCTCACCGTCGGCGCGAAATCGATCATCGGCATGGGTGCGGTCGTGCTCAACGACGTACCCCCCGACGAGGTGTGGGCCGGCAATCCGGCCCGCTTCCTCCGTCCCGTCCGTCAGCCAACTCTGCAGGGAGTGCTCGCACGATGACCGCGATTCCGTTGGTGGACCTGCAGGCTGCGCACGCCGAGGTGGCGGAGGAGGTCGCCGTCGGCTTCAAGCGGGTCCTGGCGGACACCGCCTTCATCGGCGGCCCCGAGGTGGCCGCCTTCGAACGCGAGTACGCGGCGTTCGCCGGGGTGAACCACTGCGTGGGGGTCGCCAACGGCACCGACGCGCTCGAACTGGCACTACGCGCCGTCGGCGTCGGAGGAGGCGCCGAGGTGATCCTGCCCACGAACACCTTCATCGCCACCGCCGAGGCCGTCGCCCGTGCCGGCGCCCGACCGGTGCTTGTCGACTGCGATCCCGACTCGTACCTGATCGACGTCGACGCGGCGCTGGCCGCGATCACGCCGGCCACCCGGGCGATCATCCCGGTACACCTCTACGGCCAACTGGCCCCGGTGGAGCGCCTACGCGACGGCCTGGCCGGACGTGACATCGCCATCGTCGAGGACGCCGCGCAGTGCCAGGGCGCCACCCGGCACGGACGCGGCGCCGGTGTCGACGGCATCGCCGCGACGAGCTTCTACCCCGGCAAGAACCTGGGGGCGTACGGCGACGCCGGAGCCGTGGTGACCGCCGACGCCGACGTCGCCACCATGGTCCGCACCCTCGGCAGCCACGGCGGCGTGCAGAAGTACGTGCACGACGTCATCGGTGTGAACAGCCGACTGGACGGCCTCCAGGCGGTCGTGCTCCGCGCCAAGCTGGCCCGGCTGGCCAACTGGAACGCGCTGCGCCGGGCCGCGGCCGCCCGGTACGACGCGCTTCTGGAGTCGGTCGACGTGCTCCGCCCGGTGACCCTGCCGGGCAACGAGCACGTCTGGCACATCTACTGTCTCCGGGTCCCCGGCGACGGCACCCCGGCCCGCCGGGACCGCGTGCTGGCGCGGCTCAACGCGAGCGGCGTCGGGGCGGGGATCCACTACCCCGTGCCGGTGCACCTGACGAAAGCCTTCGCCGGCCTCGGCTACCCGCAGGGGGCCTTCCCGCACGCGGAGCGGATCGCGACCGAACTGCTCTCGCTGCCGATCTATCCGCAGATCACCGCCGACCAGCAACAGGCCGTCGTCGCCGCGCTGACCGCCGCGCTGGCCGGCTGAGCGGGTCTGTTCCCCCAGGTCGCAGGCGACCCGGGCGGCGGACGGGCAGGCGGACCTGGGGATGGAGATGTCGTGTACGTGACGCTGCGGG
>NZ_JBSFBM010000271.1:0-9128 GCF_053592955.1 Micromonospora sp. NPDC002411
CAACTCCAGACGACGCAGGTTGCGGTTGCGGAAGCCGTACCGGCAGAGCAGCCGGATCACGTCGGTCCCGTACCCCTGGCCACGTGCCTCGGGCAGCAGTGAGATGCCGAGGTGGGCGTACTGGTTGAACGCGCTGATCCCCCACAGCACGCTGCCACCGAGGAACGTGCCGTCGGCCACGGTCTCCGCCACCAGCGACACATTGGCCTGGCCGTCGGGCGGGTCGGTGACCTTCTTCTCCAGCCGGGCCCGGATCTGGCCGACGTGCGGCGGCAGGAACGGCTCGCCGTCGGTGACCAGGTGCAACTCGGGATCCCCGTACAGACGGAACATGTTCGGCGCGTCGTCGGGAGTGGGCGGGCGCAGTCGGACCCGCTCGGTGGCGAACATGCCGCGACGCTAACAGCCGCCACGCAGACCCACGACCCGGTTTCGGCCGGACGCTCAGTCCAGTGTGACCACCCAGCGAGCGCCCTCGCCCCGCGCCAGCCGATCGAACGCCATGGGTGCCTCGTCCAGCGGGATCGTGCCGCTGACCAGCACACGCAGATCCAGCGCGCCGTCGGCGAGGGCGGCGGCCAGCACCGGCACCTCCCGGTCCGGGTCGGACGAGCCGTAGACCGAGGAGCGCAGGGTACGGGCGGAGTGGAAGATGTCCAGCGCGCCGAGGCTGACCATGTCGTCCTTGGCGCCCATGCCGACCACCGTCACCGCTCCCCCGCGCCGGGTGAGCCGCCAGGCGGCGCGGATGGTGGCGGCCCGGCCGACGCACTCGAACGCGTGGTCGACGCCCCGGCCTTCGGTGCGGGCCCGGATCTCCTTGGAGAGCCGGTCGTCGGAGAGCAGGAAGTCGGTCGCGCCTGCGGCGAGCGCGAGGTCGCGCTTGGCCTCGGCGACGTCGACGGCGAGGATCGTGGTGGCACCGGCCCGGCGGGCGGCGGCCAGGACGGCGAGGCCGACCCCACCGAGCCCGACCACTGCCACACTCTCACCAGGTGCCACCCGGGCCGTGTTGCCGACCGCGCCGACGCCCGTGAGCACAGCACAGCCGAGCAGGGCGGCCTGCGCGGGCGGCAACCCGGCCGGGATCGGGATGACGGCGCGTTCGGGCACCACCACCGCCTCGGCGAGCGCGCCGAGGCCGAGGGTCAGGTGCAGCGGTACGCCGTCGTCGGTCTCGCCGCGGGGCACGGTCGGGGCCGTGGTGGCGGCGCAGAGCCACGGCTCGCCACGTCGGCACCACCAGCAGGCCCGGCAGGCCGGCGCCCAGTTGAGGACCACCGGGGTGCCGACGGCCAGCTCCACGCCCGGCCCGGTCGCGGCCACCACTCCGGTCGCCTCATGTCCGAGCACCAGCGGGAACCTCGCGGCGAGGGTGCCGTTGGCCATCGACAGGTCGGAGTGGCAGACCCCGGCGGCGGTGATCTTCACCCGGACCTCGCCGGGGCCGGGAGCGGGCAGGCGTACCTGCTCGATCCGCAGCTCGGCGCCGGAGCCCCGCGCGACCAGCGCGCGAACGGTGACCGACGCGGCCGGGGACGTCTCCGGGCCGCTCATCGCTGGATCGCCTTCAGCTCGCAGAACTCGGCGAGCCCGTGCACGCCCAACTCCCGGCCGAGCCCGGACTGCTTGTAGCCACCGAACGGGGCGAGCGGGTTGAACGGCGCGCCGTTGATGTCCACCGCCCCGGTGCGCAGCCGACGGGCCACCGCGAGCGCCGCGTCGGTGTCGGCGGACCAGACCGCGCCGGCCAGCCCGTACCTGGAGTTGTTGGCGATGGCTACCGCCTCGTCGGTGTCGGTGAACGGGGTGACGGCGAGCACCGGGCCGAAGACCTCCTCCTGGGCGAGTGCGCTGTCGGGGTGCACGTCGGCGAAGACGGTCGGCGCGACGAAGTGCCCCTGTGGCGGCACCGGGGCGTCCGGGCCACCGACGACCAGCCGTGCGCCGTCGGCCAGAGCCCGATCGATGTGGCCGCGCACCCGGTCCGCCTGGGCGGCGGAGACCAGCGGCCCGAGGCGGGTGGTCGGGTCGAACGGGTCACCGAGCCGGTAGCCGGCGACCGCCGTGGCGATCAGGTCGAGCGCCTCGTCGTACCGGTCGCGGTGCACCAGCATCCGGGTCCACGCGGTGCAGGTCTGGCCGGAGTTGAGCAGGGCGTTGCCGACGCCCACCTTGACCGCGGTGCCCAGGTCGGCGTCGGGAAGGATCACATTGGCGGACTTGCCGCCCAACTCGAGCGCGACCCGGGCGATCCGGTCGGCGGCGAGGCGCATGATCCGGGCGCCGGTGGCAGTGGAGCCGGTGAACGACACCAGGTCGACGTCGGGATGCCCGGCCAGCGCCTCACCGACCACCGGCCCGGTGCCGGTGACCAGGTTGAGCACCCCCGGCGGCAGCCCGGCCTCGCTGACCGCGTCGAAAAGCAGGTACGCGGTCAGCGGGGTCACCTCACTGGGCTTCAGCACCACAGTGCAGCCGGCGGCGAGCGCGGGGGCCAGTTTCGCCATCACCTGGTGCAGGGGGTAGTTCCACGGGGTGATCGCGCCGACCACGCCGATCGGCTCGCGGACGACGAGGGAGTTGCCGATGCTCTCCTCGACCGGCGCGCGGGCGGCGAGCGCGACGTGGTCGCGCAGGACGGTCAGCGGCAGCCCGACCTGCACCCGGGTGGCGAGCTTGAGCGGTGCGCCCAACTCCACGGCGATGGTGCGGGCGAGGTCGTCGGCGCGCGAGGCGAGCGCGGCGTGCAGCCGGTCCAGGTGCGCGGAGCGCTCGGCGGGGGCGGTCGCCGACCAACCGGGGAACGCGGCGCGGGCCGCGGCCACGGCCACGTCCACGTCGGCCGGGGTGCCGGCCGGCACCTGGCCGACCAGCTCGCCGGTGCTCGGGTTCTCCACGTCGATCAGCTCGACGTCGGCGGGGGATGTCCATTCGCCGCCGAGGTGCAGGTGGCGCCGGAGGCGCAGGGCGTCGGGCAGCGGCGATGGCGGGGCGGCGAGGTCCATGTCGTCCCTTCGGGGGCGGGCGACCGGCGATGGCGACGGGGTCGCGATGGGCGATGAAACTAGCGCTGGGAGTTTGGACGCTACCCGTTGGGCCGTGTGGACTCCACCGCGCCGGCGGTACGGACGGGATCCACGGTGCGGGCGTACTCGGCGGCCAACCCGTGCAGCAGGGCGTCCAGGCCGAGGGCGAAGGCGCCCTCGTCCACGCTCTGCTGGTGCTCGGCGAGCCGGTGCGCGTCGCGCAGGTGCGGGTAGTGCGCGGCGTACAGCTCCGGGTCCTCCACGAAACCCCGGGCGAACGAGCCGAGGGCCGACCCGGCCACGAAGTACCGCAGCGCGGCGCCGATGTGGGTGGCCCGGGCGGGAGGCCAGCCGGCACGGACCAGGCCGCCGTAGACCGCGTCGGCCATGGCCAGTGCGGCCGGTCGCCGACCGGGCCCCTGCGCCAGGTACGGCACGATGTTCGGGTGGGCGGTGAGCGCCCGCCGGTACGACCAGGCCCAGTCGCGCAGCGCGGCGACCCAGTCCCGGCCGGTGAAGCCTCCGGTGTCGACGGCGCCGGTCACCGTGTCGGCGACCGCGTCGAGGATCTCGTCCTTCGTGGCGAAGTGGTTGTAGAGCGAGGGCCCGCGGACGCCCAGCTCGGCGGCGAGCCGGCGGGTGGAGAACGCGGGCAGGCCCTCGGCGTCGATGAGCGCGGTGGCGGTCTCGACGATCAGCTGCCGGGTGAGCCGGGGCTGGCGGGGTCGGGGCACTGCGCTCCTTGAGGTCTCGGCCGTCGGGTCTGGACGCGGCAAAACTTGCACCGCTAGTTTAATGGGTGACCGGCTGCGCCGACGCCAGGAGGACCACCGTGGACTTTTCGCTCACCGACGAGGAGCGGGCGGTACGGGACACCGTCCGATCGTTCATCCGCCGCGAGGTGATGCCTCTGGAGGTGGAGGTGCTCCGCCGGGAGCGGGCACACCAGCCGGGCCTGGACCACTCCGAGGTGCGTGAGCTGCAACTCAAGGCGCGCAAGTTCGGCTTCTGGGGCCTGGCCACCCCGGAAGAGTACGGCGGAATGGACCTGCCGGCGGTGCTCCAGTCGTTGATCTGGACGGAGCTGGGCCACACGTTCGTGCCGTTCCGCTTCGGCGGCGAGGCGGACAACATCCTGTTCCACGCCACCGAGGAGCAGAAGCAGGAGTTCCTCATCCCGACCATCGAGGGCGAGCGGCGTTCCTGTTTCGCGATCACCGAGCCCGGTGCCGGCTCGGACGCCGCCAACATCCGGCTGTCCGCCCGCCGGGACGGCGACGACTGGATCCTCGACGGCGAGAAGACCTTCATCACCGGCGGCCACGACGCCGACTTCGCCATCGTGGTCGCGGTGACCGACCGGGAGAAGGGCGCCCGCAACGGCGGGGCGACCGCGTTCCTGGTGGACCGGTCGATGGGGTGGCGCTCGGAGTTCATCCAGACCATGGGCGAGGGCGGGCCGGCGTCGCTCATCTTCGACGGCGTACGCGTGCCGCACCGCAACATTCTCGGCGAGATCGGGCAGGGCTTCACGCTGGGCATGGAGTGGATCGGCAAGGGCCGCTACACCATCCCGTCGCACGCCATCGGCATCGCCGAGCGGGTGCTGCAAATGGCGATCGACTACGCCAACACCCGGGAGACCTTCGGCACGAAGATCGGCGCCAACCAGGCCATCCAGTGGATGATCGCCGACTCGGAGACTGAGCTGGAGGCGGCCCGCTGGCTGGTGCTGCGTTCCGCGTGGACGGTCGACCAGGGCCTCGACCCCCGGCACGCCTCGTCGATGGGCAAGCTCTACGGCGCCGGCATGGTCAACCGGGTGGTCGACCGGGTGCTCCAGATCCACGGCGGCATGGGCTACACGCGTGAGCTGCCCATCGAGCGCTGGTACCGGCAGGTCCGGCTCTACCGGATCTTCGAGGGCACCGACGAGATGCAGCGGCTGATCATCTCCCGGGACCTGCTGCGCGGCTACACGAAGATCGGCGGTCACCTGGCCTAGGGCCCCACCGCCACGCCCACGCCCACGCCCACGCCCACGCCCACGCCCACGCCCACGCCCACGCCAAGATCCGCGCAACTTCCCGGATGTTGCTGTCTCCGACACGCGGGAGACACCTAGATCCCTGATGTTGCGCGGATCTTGGCGGGGTTTCGACGCGGAGCAGCCGGAGCAGTCGGCTGCTCGTGA
Organism: Micromonospora sp. NPDC002411; assembly: GCF_053592955.1. NCBI lineage: Bacteria > Bacillati > Actinomycetota > Actinomycetes > Micromonosporales > Micromonosporaceae > Micromonospora > Micromonospora sp. NPDC002411. The sequence continues at coordinate 5,224 of NZ_JBSFBM010000271.1, forward strand.
ACCACGAGGGTCTGACGGTCATCTACCCCTATGACACCCACCAGGGGATCAGAGGGGGAACGCTCATGCACCGACTCATCAAGGCCGCCGCGCTGGCGATGGCCGTCGCCACGTTCGGCGCCGTCGTCACCGCGGCCGCGCCGGCGTCCGCGAGTGTCAGCCAGGGCTACGTCGCGGGTTCCGGCACCTGGACCGACGACTGGAACGACGAGGGCCCCATCTCCGCGTCGACCCGCTCGTACAGCAACGTGGTCGCCATGTGGCAGATGATCCTGTGGGCGGACGGTTACCTCGCCTACTCGGACGTGGACTGCCAGTTCGGGCCGGTGACGACGGCCGCCACGAAGAAGTGGCAGACCGCGCGAGGTCTCGTCGCCGACGGCGTCGTCGGCCCGAAGACCCTGGCCAAGGCGGCCACCCGACTCGCCGTGTACGAAGGCGAGGGATGGTACTACTACGACGGCGCGGGCAGCGAAATCGTCCACTTCGGTCGCCTCGCCGACGGCCGGTGGGACATGAGCATCGGCATCAATCTGGAGTGGCAGCCGCTCTCCTACGCCGCCGCGACCTTCGACCGCTGCTCCTGACGTATCGCTGCTCCTGAGGAACCGCTGCTCCTGACACACTGGGGACGGCCGACCGTCGAGTCGGCCGTCCCCACAAGCGGGATCAGCCGGTCAACGCCGCCAGGGCCGCGTCCACGTCGGCCTCGGTGGAGTAGATGTGGAACGAGGCCCGGACCCGTCCGGCGCGCACCGCCGCCCGGATGCCGGCCTCCGCCAGACGCCGCTCCGCGTCCGGCACGTCCACGCTGACGATGGCGCTCTCCCCCGGCGGCTGGCCGAGCCCGGTCCGGAACCGATTGGCCAACGCCACGTCGTGCGCCTGGATCGCCGGCACGCCGATCTCGGCGACCAACTCCAGGGCAGGTGCCGCCCCCACCCAGCTGAACCAGGCCGGTGAGATGTCGAACCGGCGGGCGTCGTCGGCCAGCCGCAACGGCGGGCCGTAGTAGGAGGCGTGCGGGTCGTGGCCCGCGTACCAGCCGGCGGCGTCGGGGCGCAGTCGTTCGCGCAGCGCCGGAGCCAGGTAGGTGAACGCGGTCCCGCGCGGGTTCATCAGCCACTTGTAGCCGCCCACCGTCACCACGTCGGCCCGGCTCCCGTCGAAGGGCAGCCAGCCGCACGCCTGGGTCGCGTCCACCACCACCAACGCGTCGTACGCGCGGGCCGCGGCCACGATGTCGTCGTACGCGGCGACCGCACCGTCGGCCGACTGCACCAGGCTGAACGCGACCAGGTCGGTGTCCGCGTCGATGGCGTCGACGAGCGACTCCAACGGCACCACGCGGACCGAGATGCCACGCTCCTCCTGGACGAGCCAGGGGAACAGGTTCGAGGTGAACTCGACGTCCGGGACCACCACTGTCGTCCCGGCGGGCAACGCCCCAGCGACCGGCGCGAGCATCTGCGAGACGGAGGCGCCGACCGCCACGTCGCCCTCCGGCACGCCGATCAGGCCGGCGAACGCGGTACGGGAGCGCTGCACCGAGTCACCCCAGCCCTCCCAGGAGCTGCTGCCGACCCGCCACTGGGCGAGCGCCTCCTGCAACGCCGTCCACGCCGGCTCGGGCGGCAGCCCGTAGGAGGCGGTGTTCAACCAACCGGGCTCCGGCTTCCACAACTGCTGCGCCTGCTCGATCTCCATGACCTTGACGGTAGGCGGACCGGTGTGCGACAGGCACGGCCAATCGGCGATCGGCGGCCTGCCGCAGTGAGTCGGCAGGTCAGGGCTTGCCGGTCGGCTCGCCCGGAGTCTCAGGTCGGACCCGGGCGAGGGCGAGGGTGTCGGCGAGGGCGGCGAGCCACCTGTCGACCTCGACCAGGTGCCGGACCGCCTGCGGATCGACCTCGCCGAGCAGTGGCCGGACCCGGTCCAGCTCGTCGACACAGGTGATCGGTGCAGGCCCCGGGCCCGACGACCGGCCATGGGTCACCTCCTCGGCCAACTCGTCGTACGCCGAGCGCAGATGTGCGACGGCGTCGCGCAGCAACGCCGCAGCCGCGGGCCAGCCGGCGAGACAGCCGGGTGGGTTACGCCGCAGCAGTGACCCGACGCCGGGCACCACGTGATGTCCGGCGCTCAGGACGGCGTCCCAGTTGACCTGCTGCCGGTGCGGGTCGTGCCGCTCGGAGTGGTACTGGCAGTACGACGAGTCGATCAGAACCATCCGACGGCGTACCCGGTCGATGGCACGCTGCGGTGACGGAGCATCGCCGAGCACCGCCTCGACGGTCTGCTCGACCGCGTCCGCGCTGGCCGCGAGGTAACGGACGGCGTTGTGCCGCAGGTCGTGGCTCGCCCCACGGGGCCACATGGCCACACCGGCCAGCACGCCGATCACCGCGCCGAGCAGCACGTCGACGAGCCGCGCCTCGGCGAGCCGCCACCCTTGCGGGTCGAGCTGGGCGAAGACGACGGTCAGCAGCACCGTGAACAGCGCCTGCTGCCAGACCGGACCGAGCAGGCGTCCGACGCCGAAGGCCAGGATCAGGGTGACCGGCAGGACGACGGCGTAGACGATCGGCAGGTCGACGACGAGCATCACGGCGCCGCTGACGAGGGCGCCGGCGATGGTGCCCAGCACCGAGGGCCGCAGCGCGGAGCGGGTGTCAGCGGCCGAGGTGCGCAGGACCGTGAGCGTCGCCAACAGCACCCAGAAGCCGTGCGTGAGCTGCAGCAGCCCGGCGGCCACCCGGGCGACGGCCAAGGCGACGGCCAGCCTCAGCGAGCTGTGCAGGTGGGCCGAGCGGGGCGCCAGGTGGGAGCGGAACTGCCGCCAGTACAGCGTCCACTCGTTGTGCCCCGCGTAGTCGAACAGACCCGGCGGGGCATCCACGCCGTCGAGTCGCGACCCGGTGGCCAGTCGGGTGCCGACAGCGAAGACCCGTACCTGGTCGGCGAGGGCCAGCGCCGTCGCGTCCCGGCACAACCGGGGCACGTCCGGTGGCTGACCGTCGCCCTCGCCCACCGCCGCCTCGGCCCGCCCAACCACGGCGTCCAGACCATCGAGGTCCACTGGTGCTCCGCCCGCGGTCAGGCTACGACCGGCCGCCCGGGTCGTGTCCGCGCCGACGCGCAGCAGTCGCGCCGCCGCCAGGTCCGGGATCGGTTCCGGTGGGACGTCCGCCGCCAACCGGTCCGCCTTGGCCAGCACCTCCCGCAACGCCGCCGCGCAGATCCGTAACGCACGGTCCTGAGCGCCCGCCGCGGTGGGCGCCCACGCCGGAGGGTTACGGGCCAGATCAAGCGGGCCGACGACGTCGTACGCCCGCTGGCGTCGCGCGTTCCGGCCGGCGTGGTCCGGGTGCGGCTCGGTCAGCGCGCCGGCGGCGCTGTCGAGGAACGCCGCGACGCCGTCGGCCGCCTCGGCGAGTCGCTGCGGGTAGGAGACCGGCACCGGGTCGGGCCAGAGCAGCACCTCGGCCGCGGCGAGCAGCACGATGGCGAGCGTGACGCCGCCGAGACGTTGCGGCAGCGTGTCCGGCTGGTACGGCGGGAAGGACGCAAGGATGTAGAAGAGCTGGAACGCGCTGGCCCACCCCACCAGGCGCGGGTTGCCGACCCCGCCGAACGCCACGACGAACCCGATGACCAGCATTCCGCCGGCCGCCGCCCACGTGCTCCAGGCCAACAGGGAACCCGCCGCGATCAGCGCCCAGACCGCCGGCAGCGAGATGACCAGGATCCGCGCCCGTTGCGGCGCGGGACCGGGCAGCTGCGCGAACGCCCCGGCGGCGATCGTGCCGAACAGACCGTAGGTGGCGAGCACCGAACTGCCGGCACCGTAACGGCAGCTGTAGAAGACGACGGACGCCACGAGCGTCAGCCGGGCGGCACGTCGC
>NZ_JBSFBM010000272.1:0-9123 GCF_053592955.1 Micromonospora sp. NPDC002411
CGAAGACGTACGGCCGCGAACCCCGCCCGTGAGGGCGGCGTGGTGCGCCGGCGGTCCACGGGCCGCCGGCGCACCTTCGGCGTACGCCGGGTGCGCCCGCCGACGATGTGATGAGCTGTACGGGTGTCGGGGCTGGGACTTGTGCTGCACCCCACCCGGGATGTCACCGAGGTGGCCGAAATCATCGAACGGTGGGCCACCCGCCACCACAAGACGCTGTTCGTGCGCGAGGAGGACCAGCACCGCGTCCCGTCCTGCGTCGAACCGGTGCCGGAGGGCGAGGTCGCCGTCCGCGCCGACGCGTTGATCAGCATCGGTGGTGACGGCACCATGCTGGGTGCGCTGCGCTCCGCCGTCCGCGACCCGAAGCCGGTGCTCGGCGTACACCTGGGTCGTCTGGGGTTTCTCGTCGAGATCGAACCACCGGAGTTGCCCGACGCGCTGAGTCGGCTGCTGTCGAAGGACTTCACCGTCGAGTCGCACGCGTGCCTCGCCTGCGACGTGTGCGGTGACGACGTCGTGGCGTTCAACGACATCGCGTTGGTCCGCCAGCCGGGTGCCGGTTTCGTCAGCGTCACGCTCGCCATCGACGGCCAGCAGTACGGCTACTACCGCAGCGACGCCGTGGTGGTCAGCACCCCGATCGGCTCGACGGCGTACAGCTACGCGGCCGGTGGTCCACTGATCTCCCCGGCGGCGGACTCGGTGGTGATCACGCCGGCGGCGCCGATGGCCGGCATCTCCCGGGCGGTAGTGCTCTCGCCGGACGAGAAGATCCGGTTGGAGTTGCAGCCCAACTCGTCGCCGGTCGTGGTGGAGATGGACGGCCTGGTGTTCCGCGACGCGGCCACGGAGGGGACTGTGGACATCTCGTACCGCCGCGACGCCGGTCTGGTGGTCCGCTTCGACCCGTTGCGCTACCAGGAGCGCAACCAGTTGAAGATGACGCTGCTCGACCTGCCGTTCCTCCCCGAGCAGCTCCGCGAACTGCTGCCCGAAGAGCTACGCCGACGCAGCCAGGAGCTACCCCCACCCGCCGACCCCCCACCCTGCTGAAGCCCTGCGCTCGATCAAGAGGTTTGCGTCACGACACGCCGGGCGGCATGACGCAAACCTCTTGATCAACGTGGGTCCAGGGGGTCAGGACTGGGTCAGGGCTTGGTCCACCAGGTTTTTGGCTTCTTCCTGGATCTGCTTCAGGTGGTCGGGGCCCTGGAAGGACTCGGCGTAGATCTTGTAGACGTCCTCCGTGCCGGAGGGCCTCGCGGCGAACCAGCCGGACTCGGTGCTGACCTTGAGGCCGCCGATCGGTGCGCCGTTGCCAGGTGCGGTGGTCAACGTCGCGGTGATCGGCTCACCCGCCAACTCGGTGGCGGTGACCTGCTCCGGGGAGAGCTTGCCGAGCACTGCCTTCTGCTCCCGGGTGGCCGGGGCGTCGATCCGGGCGTACGAGGGGGCGCCGAAGCGCTCGGCCAGCTCCGCCCAGTGTTCGCTCGGGCTCCGCCCGGTGGTGGCCAGGATCTCGGAAGCGAGCAGGCAGAGCAGGATGCCGTCCTTGTCGGTGGTCCAGGTGGAACCGTCGCGGCGCAGGAACGACGCCCCGGCGCTCTCCTCACCGCCGAAGCCGACAGCACCGTCGAGCAGGCCGGGCACGAACCACTTGAAGCCGACCGGCACCTCCAGCAGCGGTCGGCCCAGGTCCGCGGCGACCCGGTCGATCATCGACGAGGAGACCAGCGTCTTGCCCACGGCGGCGGCCGGACCCCATTCGGAGCGGGTACGGAACAGGTGACCGATCGCCACCGCCAGGAAGTGGTTGGGGTTCATCAGGCCGGCGTCGGGGGTGACGATGCCGTGCCGGTCGGCGTCGGCGTCGTTGCCGGTGGAGATCTGGAAGTCGGCGCGGGCGGCGATCAGCGACGCCATCGCGTTCGGCGAGGAGCAGTCCATCCGGATCTTGCCGTCGCCGTCCAGGGTCATGAACCGCCAGGTCGGGTCCACCGTCGGGTTGACCACTGTCAGGTCCAGCCGGTGCCGCTCGGCGATCTCGCCCCAGTACGCCACGCTCGCCCCACCGAGGGGGTCAGCGCCGATCCGCACTCCGGCGTCGCGGATCGCGTCGATGTCGATCGCCGCCGGCAGGTCGTCGACGTAGTGCGCGAGGAAGTCGTACTCCCCGGTGGTGTCCGCGGCCCGGGCCCGCGCGTAGGTGATCCGGCGGACCTCCTTGAGCCCGGCGGCGAGGATCGCGTTGGCCCGGTCCTGGATCCACCGGGTGACGTCGGTGTCGGCCGGACCGCCGTTGGTGGGGTTGTACTTGAACCCGCCGTCGTCGGGCGGATTGTGCGACGGGGTGATGACGATGCCGTCGGCGAGCCCGCTGGTCCGCCCCCGATTGTGGGTGAGGATCGCGTGCGACAGCGCCGGCGTCGGGGTGTAGCCGTCGCGGCTGTCCACCAGCACTGTGACCCCGTTGGCAGCGAGCACCTCCAGCGCGTCCACAGCGGCGGGCGCGGACAGCGCGTGGGTGTCCCGGGCGAGGAACAGCGGCCCGTCGAGCCCCTGCTCCCGTCGGTAGTCGCAGAGCGCCTGGGTGACCGCCAGGATGTGGTCGGAGTTGAACGCGTTGCGCAGGCTGGAGCCGCGGTGGCCGGAAGTGCCGAAGGAGACCTGCTGCGCCGGGTCCGCGGGATCCGGATGTTCGGCGTAGTAGGCGGTCACCAGGCGCGGCACGTCGACCAGGTCGGCGGGCTCGGCGGGCTGGCCGGCACGGGGGTGGGTCACTGCGGGATCCTCCTCGGTGTGTGCGGGTCGGTCACGGCTCGACCTTCTGGCCCTTGCCGATCACCACGATGCCGTTGTCGGAGACGGTGTAGCGCTGCCGGTCCTTCTCCAGGTCGACGCCGATCTCGACGCCCTCCGGGACGAACACGTTCTTGTCCAGGATGGCCCGCCGAACCACCGCGTGCCGGCCGATCTCCACACCCTCCATCAGCACCGAGCCCTCGACGTGCGCCCAGGAGTGCACCCGCACCTTCGGCGACACGATCGAGTTCTCCACCAGCGAACCGGAGATCACCACGCCCGGGGAGACCATCGAGCCGACAGCGCGGCCGACCCGCTCACCCCACTGGTGGACGAACTTCGCCGGCGGCCACGGCAGCTGCTCGGTGTAGATCGGCCAGTCGAAGTTGTACATGTTGAAGACGGGGTGCACGTTGATCAGATCCATGTGCGCGTCGTAGAACGAGTCGAGCGTCCCCACGTCACGCCAGTAGCCACGGTCGCGGTCGGTGCTGCCCGGCACCTCGTTGTCGCGGAAGTCGTAGACGTTCGCCTCGCCCCGCTCGACGAGCATCGGGATGATGCTGCCGCCCATGTCGTGCTTGCTGGTCTTGTCTTCCGCGTCGCGCTCGACCGCCTCGCACAGTGCGCGGGTGGTGAAGACGTAGTTGCCCATCGAGGCGTAGATCTCGTCCGGCGCGTCGGGCAGACCGACAGCGTCGGTCGGCTTCTCGCGGAACGCCCTGATGCGCTTGCCGTCCTCGCCGACCTCGATGACACCGAACTGGTCGGCCATCGACAGCGGCTGGCGGATGCCGGCAACGGTCACCGCGGCGCCGGAGGCGATGTGGTCCTCCACCATCTGCCGGGGGTCCATCCGGTAGATGTGGTCGGCGCCGAAGACGATCACGTAGTCGGGCTGCTCGTCGTTGATGAGGTTGAAGCTCTGGTAGATGGCGTCGGCCGAGCCGGCGAACCACCACGGGCCGCGACGCTGCTGCGCGGGCACCGGGGTGACGTAGTTGCCGAGCAGCGTGGACATCCGCCAGGTCTTGGTGATGTGCCGGTCGAGGGAGTGGGACTTGTACTGGGTCAACACGACGATCTTGAGATAGCCGGCGTTGGCCAGGTTGGAGAGGACGAAGTCGACCATGCGGTACATCCCGCCGAACGGGACGGCCGGCTTGGCCCGATCCGTGGTGAGTGGCATCAGGCGCTTGCCCTCCCCACCCGCCAGGACGATCGCGAGCACCTTGGCAGCCATGCCACGACGCTATCCACCCGCGTCGCACTTCACCACTCGTACGGGGAGTCTTCTGCACTAGGGTGCGGGGTCATGACGGAACCCACCCCGCTGCGCGTCGATCTGCTCACCCGCGAGTACCCGCCGGAGGTCTACGGCGGAGCGGGCGTGCACGTCGAGTACCTGGCCCGGGAGTTGCGCCGCCTCACCGACGTCCGCGTGCACTGCTTTGGCCAGCAGCGCACCGAGCCGGGCGTCACCGCGTACCCCGAACCGCCCGGCCTGACCGGTGCGAACGCCGCGCTCCGGACGATGGGTGTGGACCTGGAGATGGCCGCCGGCACCGCGGGTAGCGACGTGGTGCACAGCCACACCTGGTACGCGAACCTGGCCGGACACACCGCGAAGCTGCTGCACGGGGTGCCGCACGTGGTGACCGCGCACAGCCTGGAGCCGCTGCGGCCGTGGAAGGCCGAGCAGCTCGGCGGCGGGTACGCGCTCTCGTCCTGGATCGAGCGGACCGCGATGGAGGCCGCCGACGCGGTGATCGCCGTGAGTGGGGGGATGCGCAGCGACGTGTTGACCGCCTACCCGCAGATCGACCCGTCGAAGGTGCGGGTGGTCTACAACGGCATCGACACCGTGCAGTACGCCCCGGACCACGACACCGACGTGCTCGACCGACTCGGCATCGACCCGTCCCGTCCCAGCGTGGTGTATGTGGGAAGGATCACCCGGCAGAAGGGGCTGCCGTACCTGCTGCGGGCCGCTCGGGAGTTGCCGGCGGACACGCAGCTCGTGCTTCTCGCCGGCGCGCCGGACACGGCGGATATCGCCGCCGAGGTGGAGGGACTGGTCGCGGAGTTGCGGGCCAACCGCTCCGGAGTGGTCTGGGTGGCCGAGATGCTGCCCAAGCCCGAGGTGATCCAGGTGCTCACCCACGCGACGGTCTTCGTCTGCCCGTCTGTCTACGAACCGATGGGCATCGTCAACCTGGAGGCGATGGCCTGCGAGACGGCAGTGGTGGCGACCGCCACCGGCGGCATCCCCGAGGTCGTGGCCGGCGATGAGACCGGCCTGCTGGTGCCCATCGAGCAGGCCACCGACGGCTCCGGAACCCCGTTGCAGCCGGAGAAGTTCGTGGCGGACCTGGCGGCGGCGATCAACACCCTGCTCGCCGACCCGGCACGTACGGAGCGGTTCGGCCTGGCCGGTCGCCGGCGCGCGGTGGAGCACTTCTCCTGGGACTCCATCGCCCGCCAGACGCTGGAGGTCTACCGCTCGGTCGGCGCCGAATTCAGATAGCCGTTCCCGGCGGCGACTTGAGCAACGACGTCGCCTCGGCGCAGTGACCGCCACGCCCGTTGCGGAGGGCGCTGGCGGCAATGCGGACGAGGTCGATGTTGACGCCCGCGGCGCCACTCGGATCGTGCACCTTCAGTTTCACGTCGAGGCTCACTGAGGTCTCACCCCAACCCCGCGCCTCGACGTTGAGGTGCGCCACCTTCTGCGACCCGAGGTGCGGCAGGTACCCAAGGGGGGCGACCTCGACGCTGTCGGCGTCGGACAGGGCGTTGAGCTTGGACCGCTTCTTGGTGTCGGGGTTCTCGACCAGGTTGCGGAAGTCCTCGGTGCCGCCCAGATTGACCTGGTAGGAGCTGACCAGTGTGAGGCCCCGCTCCTTCAGCAGCCGCAGCAGCGCGTTGTGCACCACCGAGGTGCCGAACTGGCTGGCCAGGTCGTCGCCGATCAGCGGCAGGCCGGCGGCCTCGAACCTCTCCATCCGGCGTGGGTCGCGGGCGACCGGGTCGGCGGTGGTGTTGATGAAGGCGACACCCGCGGTGAGAGCTGCCTCGGCGTACGCCTGGGCGGTCTCCGGCCGGCCGCTCGGCGCCGAGTAGAGCAGCACCTCCGCTCCCGCCAGCGCCGCAGCCACCCGCCGCACCTCGGTCGCGTCGACGAGGCCCCTCGTGACGGGCACGTCCGCCCAGGGCAGGTCGCACGGCAGCCGGGGAAAGTTGTTGGGCGGCAGGAAGATCGCCTCGGTCAGGTCCCGACCGACCTTCTCCGCGGAGGTGGCGAAGGCCGCCACGACGTCGATGTCGCCCACCCCGAGCCCGTCGATCACCGGTCTGCGGATTCCGACCAGGCTGCCGCTCTGGCGGTAGAGAGCAAGCCCCTGCACCAGCGCCGACGTGTTGTTGCCGACACCGACAACCGCGACCCTCACCCGTTCGATCATGGCGGGAGGCTACGCCACCTCCGCGCATCCCGGTGGCCCTGATGATCGGCTGCGGCGGGACGGTCAACGGTGCCGGAAAGTGTCGTACAGGTGTTCTAATCTCTAGCTATGATCGATGTGTTGGAGCAGGCCGAGGCCGCGGTGGCGGCCTGCTTCGACACGCCCGCCTGGGCTGCCAGCGAGCACGACCTCGTCGCGGCACTCGACGCGGTGCACCGTGTCGAGCAACGCCTGGCGGCGGTCAAGCTGGCCCTCGTGCGGGAGTTGGACGGCCGCGGCACCGCGACGGCTCAGGGCGCATCCTCGACGGCGGTGTGGCTGCGCGACCGATTGCGGCTCGGGGTCGGTATCGCCCGTCGGCTGGTCGAGCTGGCCGCGACCCTCGACACCGCCCCGCCCGGGGTGCGTGACGCGTTGGCCAGCGGGGTGGTCGACGTGGAGCAGGTCCGGGTCATCGCCGCAACGGTCGAGACCGTCCAGAGCACGGCCGGCACGGCCGCCGCCGACAAGGCCGTCGGCGTTCTCGTCGACTGGGCGACGCAGTTCGATGCCGCTCTGTTGCGCAGGCTCGGCACCCGCATCCTCGACCACGTCGCCCCTGAGGTCGCCGACGCCACCGCCGAGGCGGCGCTGCGGGCGCAGGATTCGCGGGCCGCCCGGGACCGGCACGTCACCATCAGCGAGCAGACCGACGGCCGGCTACGCCTCGCCGGCATCCTCGACACCGAAGCCGCCGCCGCGTTGCGCGCCGCCATCGACCCGCTCACCACGCCCACCGCGCCCGACGACGTCCGCACCCCGGGGCAACGCCGCCACGACGCCCTCGCCGACGTCTGCAGACTCGCGCTACGCACCGGTGACCTGCCCGAGAGCGGCGGCGACCTCGCCCAGGTCGTCGTCACCACCGACTACAACGGGCTGACCCGACAGCTGGGCACCGGCGCTCTCGACATCGGCCCGCACCTCACCCCCGAGGCCGTGCGTCGCCTGGCCTGCGACGCGAGCATTCTGCCCGCCGTGCTCGGCGGCACCGGCCAGGTCCTCGACGTCGGCCGGCAACGCCGACTCATCAGCGGTCCACTGCGCCGCGCCCTGGTCCTGCGCGACCGTGGTTGCGCGTTTCCCGGGTGCGATCGCCCACCGCGTTGGTGCGACGGCCACCACATCCGGCACTGGGCCGACGGCGGCGACACCAGCCTCGACAACGCCGTGCTGCTCTGCGGCCACCACCACCGACACGTGCATCGCGGCGACTGGGTCGTGCTGCTTGGCGGCGACGGGCATCCAGAATTCATCCCACCGGCCTGGCTCGACCCCGAACAACTCCCCCGCCGCAACCACTACCACCGGCGCAGATAGCGCTCCCGATGAGCGAGTTCAGGCACGCACCAGCGCACCACCCTCAGGCAACGCCGAGGGTGGCGGCGAGCTGCGCCAGTCCGGTCGGAGCGTCGGCGGACCGCCACACGACGGCGACCAGCTTCCGTACCGCCGGCCGGTCGTGCACCTCACTGCGGGCGGTGCGTTCCGCGTCGAGGACGGCTCGGGCCCGCGCGGTGCATGTCACCGTTCAAGGCGTACAGGCGGGCCACATCAAGGAGGTACCCGGCCCGGTGCTCGGGCGGCAACCCCCGCCACTCGTCACCGGCCACCAGCCGCCCGTGCCGGGCCGTCGCCGTGGTGACGTCGCCGAGAGCCGCGTCGGCCGTCTCCCACGGCCTAGCGATGACCCAGGGGCGGTCACTCGCCTGGTGTGGTCAGCGTCAGGGTCGGGAAGTACGTGCGGTATCGCGCCCCATCGCGGGTCAGCAGGTCGTACCGGCATACGGCCGCATGCGCGCCGATGTAGAAATCGGCAAGCGGCGACCGCTTCGCGCCACCCAGCCTCCGATATCGCGCGTACGCCTTGCCGGCGAGGAAGCCTGCCAGGTATGGGAGCTCCTCGCGGAGGAAGTCACCCGCCGGCAACGCCTCGTCCAGCTCCTCGATCCGGTCGAACCGGACCGACACCTCGGCGTACACGATGGGGTTGATCACCAGATGGCCCGCGTCGCGGGCCTCGGCGAGGGCGCCCCCGGACCACTCCGCCCACTTGGGGTCATCGGTGAGGATGTCCAGCAGCACGTTGGTGTCGACCAGGGTCGTCACGGCGTCAGTTGGACGCGGCGGCACGGCGCGGAGCCGGTCACTCGCCACGCAGCAACTCCATCAGTTCCTCGGTGGACATGTGCTCGGTCTCCTTGGCGCTCCCCCGACCCCGCATGTGGCGGACGAGACGCTCCCCACGGGTGTCGGCACCGTGCACGCGCACGATGCGGAGGGCCCCACCCTCCTCGACCACATCGACCTCGTCGCCCTCGTGCAGGTTGTAGCGCGCCCGCAGAGCTGCCGGGATGGTCACCTGACCCTTGCTGTTCAACCGCATGCTCTGGACCTCCGTCACGTAATACCAACGATACGTGACACATCCCGATACGGGACATCTGTGCTGGCGACCGCTGGAGGGCGGACGGAGGTGCTTGGCCGCGCGCGAACGGATCTCGCGCAGTAGGTTGGCGGGGTGACTGGACGGTTCCCGATCGAAGACGTCTCCCCCGTCGTCTCGTGCGGGCGATACCCGGCCAAGGCGGTGGTCGACGAGCCGGTTCCGGTGTCGGCACGCGCCTACCGGGAGGGGCACGACGCGCTGGGCTGCAACGTGGTGTGGGCCGGCCCCGACGGCACTACCCGGCCGTTCACCCGGATGCGTCCCGGTGAACCCGGTCAGCACCCACTCGTCGGTGGCCTCGTCGTAGACGGCGCGGGTGCGCATCGCGCCGACGTCGGAGCCGGCTTCCGGCTCCGTGGTGCAGAA
>NZ_JBSFBM010000273.1:0-9025 GCF_053592955.1 Micromonospora sp. NPDC002411
CACGAGGTCACCGTCGTCACCCGCCACTCCGAGGGCGCACCCCTTGAGGAGTACGCCGACGGCGTGCGCATCCTGCGCGCCCCCGAGGACCCGGTCACCTTCCCCCTCGCCACCAGCAGCCTGCTGGCCTGGACCATGGCGTTCAACCACACCCTCACCCGCGCCGCGCTGCGCGCCACCGAGGCCGGCACCTACGACGTCATCCACGCCCACGACTGGCTCGTCGCCCACACCGCCGTCACCCTGGCCGAGCACCTGGACCTGCCCCTGGTCACCACCATGCACGCCACCGAGGCGGGCCGGCACCAGGGCTGGCTGCCGGAGGAGATGAACCGCACGATCCACGGCGTCGAGCACTGGCTCAGCGGCGCCTCCATCCGGGTGATCGCCTGCTCGGGGTACATGCGCGAGCAGGTCACCACGCTGTTCGACGTACCCGCGACGCAGGTCGACGTGGTGCCCAACGGGGTGGACGACCGGGCCTGGCGGGCGCGACCACGGGCGGTCGCGTCGGCCCGCGCACGGTTCGCCGCGGACGGCCCACTGGTCGGGTACGCCGGGCGACTGGTCTACGAGAAGGGCGTCCAGCACCTGATGCACGCGGTGCCCCGACTACGCAAGGAACACCCGGGGCTGCGCGTGGTGATCGCCGGGGACGGCCCGTACCGCGCCGAGTTGGAGGCCCAGGCCCGACGACTGGCGCTCAGTTCGACGGTACGGTTCACCGGTTTCCTCGACTCCAACCAGCTGCCGGCGATGCTCGGGGCCACCGACGCGACGGTGGTGCCCAGCCTCTACGAGCCGTTCGGCATGGTGGCGCTGGAGGCGGCCGCCGCCGGCGCACCGCTCGCGGTGGCCCGCACCGGCGGGCTCGCCGAGATCGTCGAACCCGGCGTCACCGGTGTGACGTTCCCGCACAGCGACCCGGACGCGCTCGCCGGCGCGGTCGGCCAACTGCTCGGTGACGAGGTCTTCGCCCGGCGGGTGGCGCGCCGCGCCCGCACCATGGTCGGCCAGCGGTACGGCTGGGCCAGCATCGCCGCCCGTACCGCCGCGAGTTACGCCGCCGCCCGACGCGAACACGGCCCACTGCAGGCCCGCCGGGCCGCCGCCCGACTGGCGGGCGGCAGCTCCCGGATCGCCATCCCGGAGGGCAATCTGCTCGCCCGCCTCGACCCCGCCGCGTGCTGAGATACGTCGGACGAGCTATAGGTAGCTTCCGATCCGCTGGTTAGGGTGTAGCCCGGACAGCGGTTGAGGAGGAGCGTGCGCAGGTGCTGATCGCTGGTCGGTACCGGCTGCTCGACCTGGTCGGCCGTGGGGGTATGGGTCGGGTGTGGCGCGCCCACGACGAGATGCTGCACCGTGAGGTGGCGGTCAAGGAAATCGTCCCCCCGAGTTGGCTGGCCGACCACGAACGGGACGAGCTGCGCTCGCGCACCCTGCGGGAGGCACGCGCCGCCGCCCGGCTCAACCATCCCGCCGTGGTCCGGCTCTACGACGTCATCCCGGTCGAGGGCAGCCCGTGGATCGTGATGGAGTACGTCCCGTCGCGCACCTTGCAGGACGTGCTCGACGCCGAGGGCCCGTTGAAGCCGGCGCGGGCGGCACGGATCGGCCTGGCGGTGCTCGACGCGCTGCACGCCGCGCACACCGCAGGGGTGCTGCACCGCGACATCAAACCGCAGAACGTGCTCGTGGCACACGACGGGCGGGTGATGCTCACCGACTTCGGGTTGGCCACGTTCGACGGCGGCGACGGCGTGATGACCCGCCCCGGCATGGTCTTCGGCTCCCCGCAGTACGTCGCCCCCGAGCGAGCCGCCGAGGGGGTGTCCACGGTCGCCGCCGACCTGTGGTCACTCGGGGCGACCCTGCACGCCGCGGTGGAGGGTCGCTCCCCGTACGCCCGCAGCACCGCAATGGCCACCCTGAGCGCACTGGCCGCCGGACCTCCGGACCCGGCTCCGCACGCCGCGCAGCTCGCGCCGGTGCTCGACGGGTTACTGCGCCGCGACCCGCGCGACCGCCTCGACCACGACGCGGCCCGCCGGCTGCTCACCGCGGCGGCGACCGACCGCCTCGAACCACCGCCGGTGTCCGAGAGACCGCCGGTGCCGGACCGGCCGGCCTCCACACCGGGCCTGGTGGCGGTGCCCGCCGTCGTCCAGGGCGGCGACGAGCAGGACCCCACCGTTCCGCTGCCCGACCCGGGTCACCGCCCGAGCGACCCGACCACCACCGCGCCGGCACCGGGGCGGGCGGGTCGGGGGCGTACCACCCGTCGGCTGGCGTCGGTCGCCGTAGCGCTGCTGGTCGCCGCCGCGGCCGGCGTCGGCGCCACGCTGGCCCTCACCGACGACGAGCCCGGCGACACCGGGGGCTGGTCCTCCCAGCAGCCGCAGCACGGTCCACCCGACGGTGGCGACCCGGGCGGCCCCGGCCCCGACCGGCCCGGCCCGCCGCCCGGTGGGCGGGACGTCCCTCCGCCGCCGTTCGCGTGTGTCCGCCCGCATGTCGTCGGTACGCCGGTACGGGCCGGCACGCCGACCTCTGGCGAACGGTTCCGGCCTCCGCCCGGTTGGATCTGGCACGCCGACAGCAGTGGCTTCCGGGTCTCCGTGCCGGCGACCTGGTACCACTCCCGCGACGACGGGGTGACCTGCTTCCAGGATCCGGCGACCGGCCGGGCCTTCAGCGTCGACGGGGGCGACAGCGCCGACCCGTTGGCCCGGCTGCGCGCGACCCGCGACGCGGCCATCTCAGCCGGGGCACTTCCGCAGTACGAGGAGATCCGGCTCGCCGCGACCGAGGACGGGGCGGAGTGGGAGTGCCGCTGGAAGGCTCCGTTCGGCAGTCAGTGGCTGCACGCTCGGCAACAGGTGATCGGAGGTAGCCGCTGGACGCTCGGCTGGATCGTCCACGACGAGGACTGGTCCGGGGCCGCAGCCGACTGGGAACACGTCCGAAATAGTTTCCGACCACCCCCCTGACCTGCGCCGTATGGTCATGATCCGGACTACTGTCCGGCGTGGATCGAGGCCGCTCAGCGGATGAGAAATGCCGCCACGGTGGCTATCGTGTAACTCGGGGTGACCGAGGGGGAGCGACCGTGCAGCAGTTGCTGATCGCGGGTCGGTACCGGCTGCTCGACCTGGTCGGCACCGGCGGAATGGGCCGGGTGTGGCTTGCGCGGGACGAGATGCTGCATCGCGACGTGGCGGTGAAGGAGATCGTGCCGCCGTCCTGGCTGGCCGAATCCGAACGCGAGGAGTTACGGCTGCGGACCCTGCGGGAGGCCCGTACCGCGGCTCGGCTCAACCACCCCAACGTGGTCCGCATCTACGACGTCGTGCACGACCGGGAAAGCCCCTGGATCGTGATGGAGTACGTGCCGTCCCGGTCGGTACAGCAGATCATCAGCGCCGAAGGGCCCCTGAGCCCGCAGCGCACCGCCCGGATCGGGCTGGCGGTGCTCGCCGCGCTGCGGGCCGCCCACGCCGCCGGGGTGCTGCACCGCGACGTGAAACCGCACAACGTGCTGGTGGCCGACGACGGTCGGGTGGTGCTCACCGACTTCGGGCTGGCCACCTTCGACGGCGGCGAGGGGGCGATGACCGGGCCGGGTACGGTGCTCGGCTCACCGCAGTTCGTCGCCCCCGAGCGGGCCCGCGAAGGGGTGTCGGATCAGCGCACCGACCTGTGGTCGCTGGGCGCGACGCTCTACGCGACGGTCGAGGGGCAGTCACCGTACGCTCGGTCGAGCGCGATGGCGACGCTCAGCGCGCTGGCCACCGAGCCACCGGACCCGATGCGACGGGCCGGAGCGCTGCGTCCCGTCCTCGTCGGCCTCCTCCAGCGCGACCCGTGGCGGCGGCTGACCGCGGCGGAGGCGGAATCCCTGCTGCACCACGCGGCGGCGCAGGTCGACGAGCCCACGGGTCCGCCACTGTCCTCGGCGGTGGCGGCGGTACGCAGCGCGGGTCGTGCCCACGCTCCCGCCCCGGTGGACGTGGCCGGCTACCTCGACCCCCCGACGATGTCGGCGACCGAGCCGACGAGTCGTCCCCGCCGATCGCGGCGGCACCTGCTCGCCCTGGGGGGCGCCGCCACGGCTCTGCTCGTCGCCGGAGGCGTCGCGGTTGCCCTGGTCAACCGCCACGACGAACGGACACCACCGTCCGGCTCCGGCGGGGGTGTGTCGACCACCCGACCGGCCGCCTTCGCCTGCTCCACACCACCTCCGCCGCCGCCCACCTCGACTCCGGTGGCGTCGGTCGCGCCGCCCGCCGAGGCCCGGTACCGGCTGCGCGAAGGCTGGACCTGGCACGACGACCCGACCGGCTTCCGGATCGCCGCACCGATCGGCTGGGCGCGCTGGACGGAGGGGTCGGTGACCTGCTTCCGGGAATCCGGCGGGGCTCGGGTGCTCAGTGTCGAGTCGGGGCCGGCGCGGGCCGACCCGGTGGCGTACTGGAAGGCCGAGGAGGCGCGACTCACCACCGGCGACGCGCTGCTGCCCGCCTACCGCAAGGTGGACATTTCCGCGATGGACATCTTCGAGGGCGGCGCCGTGTGGGAATGCGGCTGGGAGAACGCCGCAGGCGAGCAGGTGCACAGCTTTCGGTTGCTGGCCAACACCTCGGGCGAACGTTCCTACACCGTCTCGTGGTTGACAAAAGAGTTCGACTGGCAGGTCAACGCGGCATACTTGCCGATGATCCGGCAGAGCTTCACCCCCGCCCTCTGACAACGTCCGATGTGGACCTTCCGGGTGATGCCCCTGCGACGCCCCCGCTGACTACAGTGGCGTAGTTTTGGGCGCTCAAGATCCCTGGGGAGGGTGAGCCGAGATGATGGGTCCGCAGCACGCGCTGTCCGGCGCGGCGGTGTGGTTGGCCGGGTCCTGGGCCTTGGAGCAGTTCGCCGACTACCACCAGTCGCCGCTTGCGTTGGCGGTGGGCACGGCGGTGTGCGCCGGTGGCGCCCTCTTTCCCGACCTCGACATGTCGGGCAAGGTGACCAAGAACCAGGGTGGGGCCACCGTGGCCCGCACCTTCGGGGTCTTCTCACTCTTCGCCGCCGAGGTGATGGAGAAGATCTCACTCGGGGTCTACTACGCCACGAAGCTCAGCAGGGACCCCCGCCGCAACAACGGGCACCGCACGCTGACCCACACATTGCCGTTCACCGTGCTGGTCGGCTGGGGCACCACAGCGCTCTGCGCCGCGTACGGCAAGTGGGCCGTCATCACCATCCTGTTCTTCATGTTCGGCCTCGCGCTGCGCGGGCTGTTCGACGAGTGGGCGGAACGCGCCGGCTGGGTCATCATCACCCTCGCCTCCGCCGGGGCTGCCTGGTTCACCTTCGCCAACCTCCCCGGTGGTCGCGGTTATCCGCTGATCGGTACGGCGCTAGGGGTGGGCTGCTTCGTGCACATCCTGGGCGACATGATCACCCGGGCCGGGGTGCCGATCCTCTGGCCTATCCCGATCAAGCGGCGCATGTGGATGATGATCGGTCTGCCGAACAAGATCGCCCTGCGGGTCGGTAGCAAGGCCGAGGTCGTCGGGATGCGCATCGCACTGACCGTCATCTCGGCGCTCGCGACCCTCGGCCTGATCGCGCCGTCGGTGCTGAGCCGGTTCGACATCGAGATATGACCGACCCGGCAGCGCAGCTGCCACCGGCCGAGGACGCGCGCGTGCCCGAGTTTTGGCGCGCGCTCGGCCTGCCCGGTCTCGCCGACGTGCACGTGCACTTCCTACCGCCGCGCCTGCTACGCCGCATCTGGGAGTACTTCGACGCGGCCGGGCCGCTGGTCGGCACCGAGTGGCCGATCCGCTACCGGTGGAGCGACGCCGAGCGGGTCGCGCACCTGCACCGCCTGGGGGTGCGGGCCTTCAGCGCGTTGGCGTACGCGCACCGGCCGTCCATGGCGGCAGACCTGAACCGGTGGACGTTGGACTTCGCCCGGACCACCCCGGGCTGTCTCCCCTCGGCCACCTTCTTCCCCGAACCGGACGCCCCCGCGTACGTGGAGGCGGCGCTGACCGGCGGAGCCCGACTGTTCAAGGTGCACCTGCAGGTCGGCAACTTCTCGCCCACCGACCCCGCACTGGACCAGGTGTGGGGGACGCTGTCCGACGCGGGCGTGCCGGTCGTGGTGCACGCCGGCCACGCTCCGGTGGGGACCGCGCACACCGGCCCGGACCCGTTCGCCGCGCTGCTCGCCCGCCACCCCCGGCTGAACGCGGTGGTCGCACACCTCGGTGCCCCGGACTACCGGGCCTTCCTGGACCTCGCCGAGACGTACGAGCGGGTTCGGTTGGACACCACGATGGTCTTCACCCCGTTCTTCGAGCAGGTCGTTCCCTTCCCCGCCGACGAACGGCCCCGGTTGCGCGAGTTGGGGCTGGCCGGCAAGGTGCTGCTGGGCAGCGACTTCCCCAACATCCCCTACCCGTACGCCGACCAACTGACCGGCCTGGCGCGACTGGACCTGGGCGACGACTGGCTGCGCGCGGTCTGCTGGGACAACGCCGCCACCCTCTTCGACCTGACCTGACCCGCGCCGAGCGACAGGCGAGGAAGATCCGCGCAACAACCCCGATGTTGCTGCCTGCGACGCCCTGCCTGTGGCCGCGCCCTGGCGGTCCGAAAGCTTTTCGACATCTCCTATTGACGTCCTCGTAACGGGTGGCCTAGCGTCCTGTCGAACCGCTTAGTCGAAACGCTTCGACACCGCTGCGGGAGCGGTCCCACGCCTGGCCGGAGGAGGTGTTCGGGTGGCCACCATGCACGACGTCGCCCGCCTCGCGCAGGTCTCGGTCAGCACCGTCTCGTACGTGCTCACCGGCACCCGGCCGATCTCTCAGGCCACCCGCAACAAGGTGCTCGCCGCGATGGCGGAGCTCGACTACCAGCCCAACGCGATGGCCCGCGGCCTGGCCAGCCGACGCAGCCGCATCCTGGGCCTGCTGATGCCGATGGACGAGCGCGGGCTCGGCGCCACCGAGACCGCTTTCGTCACCGGCGCCGCCGCCGCGGCCAGCTCGGCCGGCTACCACCTGGTGCTCTCGCCGGTCGGCGGCGGCGATCTCGACGACCTGCGCCGGCTGGCCAGTCAGCGGATGCTCGACGGTGTCGTGCTGATGGAGGTCCAGCTGGCCGACGAGCGCGTCACAGTGCTTCAGGAGACCGGTGTGCCGCTGGTGTTGATCGGCCGTACCGCCGACACCAGCACCCTCTCCTACGTCGACATTGACTTCGACCAGACCGTGCGGGAGGCGGTCGCACACCTGGTCGGCCTGGGGCACCGGCGGATCGTCTACGTCAACCACTCGGCTGCCACGCTCGCCAGTGGTTACGGGCCCGCGTTGCGTACCCGGGATGCCTTTGTGGCGGCGATGACCGGGCACGGCCTGGACCCGGTGATGATCGCGGCCGAGGACAGCGCGGCCGGCGGGCGGGCCGCGCTGGCCGCCGCGTTCGCGCAGGCACCGGAGCTGACCGCCGTGCTGGCCATGAACGAGACCGCGATCTTCGGCATCCTCGGTGAGCTGACCGGCCGTGGCCTGTCGGTGCCGGGCGACGTCTCGGTCGTCTCGATGGTCACCTCGCCGCAGGTCGCCGAACTGGCCACCCCCGCGCTGACCGCGATGACGTCACCGGGGTCGGCGCTCGGTCGGATCGCGATCGAGGCGCTGGTACGCCACCTGGACGGCCCTGCCGCCGAGCGCCATCCGGACGGCTCCGCCGTCGAGCGCCACCAGCAACTGCTGCCCTGCACGTTGGAGGTCCGGGGGTCGACCGCCCCGCCACGAAGCCGCCGAGCCGTGGGGGCTGATCAGTAAACGGCCCGCCGCCGCGCTGCAACGCGACGACGGGCCTCGTGAAGTACCGGCTAGATACTCAACGAGGAGGATGCTAATGCAGCGATTCCACCGGCTCGTCGCCGCGCTCGCCCTGGCGGCGACCGCGACGACCACCGTGGCCGCGTGCGGTGGTGGTGACAACGCGGACGACAGTGACGCCAAGGTCCTCAAGCTCTGGCACTACGAGAGCGAGAACAGCGCGATGGGGGTCGGCTGGGACCGGGCGATCGAGATGTTCAAGTCCGAACATCCGGGTGTCGAGGTGCGCTTCGAGCGCAAGGCGTTCGAGCAGATCCAGCAGAACGCTGGCATGATCATCAATTCGTCCGAGGGCCCGGACATCATGGAGTACAACAAGGGCAACGCGACGGCCGGTCTGCTCTCCTCGCAAGGGCTGCTCACGGACCTGAGCGCCGAGGCCGACAAGCGCGGCTGGGCCGGCAAGCTCAGCCCCAGCCTCCAGACCACCGCCCGCTACAGCGACAAGGGCGTAATGGGTTCGGGCAAGTGGTTCGGTGTGCCGAACTACGGCGAGTACGTCACCGTCTACTACAACAAGGACCTGTTCCAGAGCAACGGCGTCGCGGTGCCGACCAGCATGGCCGAGATGACCGCGGCGATGGACACGTTCGTCGGCAAGGGCGTCACCCCGCTGGGCATGGCCGGCGCCGAGTACCCGGCCGGGCAGCTCTTCTACCAGCTCGCCCTCGCCAAGGGCGACCGGCAGTTCGTGGACAACTACCAGCTCTACAAGAACCCTGTCGACTTCAAGGCCGACCCCCTGAGGTACGGCGCGGAGACCTTCGCCGAGTGGGTGAAGAAGGGCTACGTCGCCAAGGACTCGGCCAGCCTCAAGGCCGAGGACATGGGCACCGCCTTCATCGCCGGCAAGGTTCCGATGATCGTCTCGGGTAGCTGGTGGTACGGCCGCTTCAAGACCGAGATGAAGGCCAACTGGGACACCTTCCTCTTCCCCGGCAACACCCTGCAGGCCGGCTCCTCCGGCAACATCTGGGTCGTCCCGGAGAACAGCAAGGCCAAGAGCCTGGCGTACGACTTCATCGACATCACCCTGCGTCCGGAGATCCAGGACCTGATCGGCAACAACGGTGGTGTGCCGGTCGCTGCTGACGCCTCGAAGATCACCG
>NZ_JBSFBM010000274.1:0-9012 GCF_053592955.1 Micromonospora sp. NPDC002411
CCGGTGACCGGAGTCCCGCCCGCACGGCGGAAAGGAGTTCCCGGGCATGACCGTCCAGCTCGACGCCCGTCCGCCGGTCGTACCGGCGCCTCCGGGCTGGGCATGGCGGCGCGGGACCTGCCGGTTGCCGGTCGGCCACCGGCCGCCGCCGTGCCGCGTCAGGCCCGTCCGGTGCCGGTGCGCGCCGAGGACGTCTTGACCCCGGCCGGCGGCCGGGACGTCGGCGGGGGCTGGTGGTCGCGGCAGGGCCCCGGCCCGTCCGCGCCGATCGTCCCCGCGTCGGGCATGCCACCGGCCGTGCCGGTCACGGCCGGTACGAACGAGCGGGGGCTGCCGGTGCGGGTGCCGATGGCACAGTTGAGCGCTGTCACCCGCTCGGCGCAACCGACGGTGGCACCGACCCGCACCGACCCGGACCCGGAGGCGGTCGGCGGCATGCTCTCCCGGCTCTACAGCGGAGTGCGGCGCGCCGAGGCCGAGGACACCACCGAGATACCCGTGCCACCGTCCGGGGGGCACGACGAAGGGGGACGACGACAGTGACGACGTTGAGCCAGGAGGCGCGTGACCTGAGCTGGCTGGTGAGCGCGTTCGCGGAGCGGGTGCCGGGTGTGGCGCACGCGGTGGTGGTCTCGTCCGACGGGTTGTTGGTGGCGATCTCCGACCATCTGCCGCGTGACAACGCGGACAAGCTCGCTGCGGTGACCTCCGGGCTGATGAGCATCACCGCGGGCGCGGCCTCGATGTTCGACGGGGACGTCGTCAAGCAGACGGTGGTCGAGATGGGCCGCGGCTACTTCCTGGTGATGCAGATCCGCGACGGTTCGATCCTGGCGACGTTGGCCGCCGGTGACGCGGACATCGGCGTGGTGGGCTACGAGATGGCCCGGCTGGCCAAGCAGGCGGGGGAGATGCTCACCCCGGCGTTGCGGGCGGAGTTGCAGCAGGCACTGCCTCGCTGAGTGCGGTGGCCGAGGCCCGGACGGTCGCCGGCTCATCTCGAGTCGAGCCGTCCGGGCCCGGTCGTCCGGGTGCCGGTGCGTTCAGAAGCCGCCGTCGGCGATGACGGAGCGGTACCAGGTGGCGCTGCTCTTGAGCACCCGCCGCTGGGTCGCGTAGTCCACGTAGACCAGGCCCCAGCGTTGGTCGTATCCCGCGTCCCACTCGAAGTTGTCCAGCAGCGACCAGACGTGGAAGCTCTCCAGCGGCACGCCGTCGGCGATGGCCCGGTGTGCGGCGGCGAGGTGGTCGCGCAGGAAGCTGATCCGACCTGTGTCCTGGACGGTGTCGTCAGCGGCCAGCGTGTCCGGCGTGGGGAGCCCGTTCTCGGTGATGGTGAGCGGGATCGGGCCGTACTCGCGGGTGATCCGGGTCAGGAGGTCGTACAACCCCTCGGGGTAGATCTGCTGCCACGTGGCCTCCGAGGTCGCCCAGCGGTGTTCGGTGCCGCCGTCGGCGGTGACGTAGATCGGTGTGTAGTACTGCACGGCCAGCAGGTCGACGGGCGCGGAGATGATCGCCAGGTCACCGTCGCGGATGCCCCGGACCATCCGGCTCTGCGGGCCCAGGTCGGTCAGCACGTCCTCCGGGTAACTGCCCTTGAGTAGGGAGTCGAGGTAGAGGCGGTTCTCGTAGCCGTCGTAGAGGTGGGCGGCCGCGGCAGCCTGCGGGGAGTCGTCGGCGGGGTAGCAGGGGTGCAGGTTGAACGCGGGGCCGATCCGGCTGTCGCTGCCGCTTGCCCGCAGCGCGGCGACGGCGAGCCCGTGCGCGAGCTGTAGGTGGTGGGCGACCAGGTAGGCGGCGTCCGGGTCCTGCCGGCCGGGGGCGTGGTGGCCGGTGAGGTAGCCGTTCTGCACCACGGTCTTGGGTTCGTTGACGGTGAGCCAGGCCGGCACCCGGTCACCGAGGGCGTGGAAGACCAGGTCCGCGTAGTCGGCGAAGCGCTGGGAGGTGTCGCGGGACTCCCAGCCGCCGGCGTCCTGAAGTGCCTGGGGGAGGTCCCAGTGGAACAGGGTGGCCATTGGGGTGATGCCGCGTTCGTGGAGGCCGTCGAGCAGGCGTCGGTAGAAGTCGAGGCCGCGTTGGTTGGGCGTCCCGGTGCCGTCGGGCTGGATCCGGGGCCAGGAGATGGAGAAGCGGTAGCTGCGCAACCCGAGGTCGCGCATGAGGTCGAGGTCCTCGGCGTACCGGTGGTAGTGGTCGATGGCCACGTCGCCGGTGTCGCCGTTGCGGGTGCGCCCCGGGACGCGGCTGAAAGTGTCCCAGACCGATTCGCCGCGCCCGTCTTCCTTGGCGGCGCCTTCGATCTGGTACGCGGAGGTGGCCGCGCCCCAGCCGAAGTCGTCCGGGAAGCGCAGCGGGCCGGCGGGCCCATTAGGTATCGACATGGATTCTCCTCATGGATACGGGGCCACCGCCGAAGATTCGGGAGCGCTCCCATGATAGGGCAGACGCGGCCTGCCGGTCATCCGACCGTCGTGGCGGCCGGGGCTGGCGGGGTGGCGGCGGGTATGGCCCCGAGCAGCGAACGAGGCCGTCCGGGCGGCGCACCGCGCCTGTCCCGTCGGCCTCTTTTCCTATCGTGTACGGGGGTTTAGTGTGGGGACGGGGGAGGGCAACCCCCGTCCCCACCGTAACTGCACACACGCAAGCGGAATTTGGGTCCTGCCATGCGTGTCGCGCGGGAGCCGGGCCACGCGAGTGGCTCTGGTTCCACCTCCCTCCATGTGGCGGGACGATGGCTGACGACGGCGTCCGGGCTGGCCCGTCGTCGGCCATCGGTCGGGTTCCCCGGCCCCGCCCGGAGGCGACGCCGGTGATCTTCTAGTTGGAACCTTGTCGATGGAAGCGCTCCCATCGACCGATGTTGCGACTGTAACGCCCGTCACGCCTTTGTGAAAGACCCAAAACAAGATCGAAACAAGGAGCCGATCCGGCTTGTTGTGGGAGCGCTTCCATGGCACACTGTCGATTCAACGCGGCAGGAGCCACATCGCGTCAGTGCGGGTCCACCGAGGGCAGCCGGCAGCACCACGTCCGGTCACGGTCACCCCATCGCGGCCAGCGGGACCCCTTCCCGTGCGGGCCGCACCGACCCACCCCGGCCGGGCCCGGGGAGACCACCTTCCCGGCGCCTCTCAACCCCCGCGGACCACCACCCTCGCGGGCCGGCGCCTTCGCCGGGATCATCCCGGCCTCGCCCGAGGAGACACCGCGCACATGAGACAACTGGCAATACGCCGTCGCGTGGCGATCGCCGCCGCCGCGTTGCTCGCCGTCGGCGGGGTGACCCTGCCCGCCGGTGCCGCGCAGGCCGCCCCGGCCTGCGACGTGGTCTACGCGACCAACGACTGGAACACCGGCTTCACCGCCAACGTCACCATCAAGAACCTGGGCGATCCGATCAGCAACTGGACGCTCAAGTGGACCTTCCCGAACAGCGGCCAGCGGGTCACCCAGGGCTGGTCGGCGAGGTACAGCCAGTCCGGCACTCAGGTCACCGCGACCAACGAGTCGTACAACGGCAACCTCGGCACCGGGGCCTCCACCACCATCGGCTTCAACGGCGCTCACACGGGGAGCAACCCGAAGCCCACCGCGTTCACCCTGAACGGCACCCCGTGCAACGGCACCCCGGCCAACCAGCCGCCGACCGTCTCGCTCGGCCTGCCGACCGGGCCGTTCACCGCGCCGGCCGACGTGCCGCTGACCGCCACCGCCAGCGACCCGGACGGGACGATCAGCAAGGTCGAGTTCTACCGCAACGGCCTGCTGGTCAACACGGACACCTCCGCGCCGTACGCCTACACGCAGGAGGACCTGCCGGCCGGCAGCTACACCGTCCAGGCCAAGGCGTACGACAACGCCAACGGCATCGGGGTCGACGAGAAGGCGTTCACCGTCGGCACCGCCACCGGCCCGACGCTCGTCGCCACCCCGTCCGCGGTGAGTGTCAGCGAGGGTGGCACCGCCACCTTCAACCTGAAGCTCAGCGCCGCGCCGACGGCCAGCGTGCCGGTCACCCTCACCCGCACCGGCGACACCGACATCACCGTCTCGCCGGCCACCGCCACGCTCACCTCGAGCAACTGGAACACCGGGGTCACCGTCACGGTCGCCGCGGCGGAGGACGCCGACACCGCCGGCGGCACCGCCACCATCACCGCCGCCGCCACCGGTCTGGCCTCACTGGCGGTCACCGCCACCGAGATCGACAACGACACCCCCGGCGGCGACAACGCCTACACCGCGAAGTTCCTCGAGCAGTACGGCAAGATCAAGAACTCGGGCTACTTCAGCCCCGAGGGCGTGCCGTACCACTCGGTGGAGACGCTGATCGTCGAGGCGCCCGACCACGGCCACGAGACCACCTCGGAGGCGTTCAGCTTCTGGCTCTGGCTGGAGGCCTACTACGGCAAGGTCACCCAGAACTGGGCCCCGTTCAACAATGCCTGGACGGTGATGGAGAAGTACATCATCCCCACGCACGCCGACCAGCCGACCGCCGGCTCCGCGGGGACGCCGCAGTACGCCGCGGAGTACAACCTGCCCAGCCAGTACCCATCGGCGCTGAACCCGAACGTCTCGGTCGGCCAGGACCCGCTCCGCTCGGAGTTGCAGTCCACCTACGGCACCGGCGACATCTACGGCATGCACTGGCTGATGGACGTCGACAACACCTACGGCTTCGGCCGCTGCGGTGACGGCACCACCAAGCCGGCCTACATCAACACCTTCCAGCGGGGCACCCAGGAGTCGGTGTGGGAAACCATTCCGCAGCCCTCCTGCGACACCTTCAAGCACGGCGGTCAGTACGGCTACCTCGACCTGTTCGTCAAGGACACCGGCGCCCCCGCCAAGCAGTGGAAGTACACCAACGCCCCGGACGCCGACGCCCGCGCCGTGCAGGCCGCGTACTGGGCGCTGACCTGGTCCAAGGCGCAGAACAAGCAGGCCGACGTCGCCGCCACCATCACCAAGGCCGCCAAGATGGGCGACTACCTGCGGTACGCGATGTTCGACAAGTACTTCAAGAAGATCGGCAACTGCGTCGGGGCCAGCACCTGCCCCGCCGGCAGTGGCAAGGACTCGGCGCACTACCTGCTGTCCTGGTACTACGCCTGGGGCGGCGCGTACGACGCCAGCCAGAACTGGTCCTGGCGGATCGGCTCCAGCCACAACCACTTCGGCTACCAGAACCCGTTCGCGGCCTGGGCGCTGACCAACACCCCGGAGCTCAAGCCGCAGTCGTCGACAGCGGTCGCCGACTGGACCAAGAGCTTCGAGCGGCAGCTGGAGTTCTACACCTGGTTGCAGTCCGCCGAGGGCGGCATCGCCGGTGGCGCCACCAACAGCTGGGACGGTAGCTACGCCCAGCCGCCGGCCGGCACCAGCACCTTCTACGGCATGTTCTACGACGTCGACCCGGTCTACAACGACCCGCCGTCGAACCAGTGGTTCGGCATGCAGGCCTGGTCGATGCAGCGCATCGCGGAGCTGTACCAGCAGACCGGCAACGCGAAGGCCAAGGCGCTGCTGGACAAGTGGGTGCCCTGGGCGATCGCCAACACCACCCTCGGCACCAACTGGTCGATCCCGTCGGACATGGCGTGGACCGGTCAGCCGACCACCTGGAACCCGTCCAACCCGCAGCCCAACACGGGCCTGCACGTCGAGGTCATCAGCAAGGGCCAGGACGTCGGTGTCACCGCCGCCTACGCCCGGATCCTGATCGCGTACGCGGCCAAGTCGGGCAACGTGGCGGCGAAGGACACCGCCAAGGGGCTGCTCGACGCGCTGTCGGCCGCCAGTGACGCCAAGGGTGTCTCCACCACCGAGAAGCGTGGCGACTACCGGCGCTTCGACGACGTCTACAACGCGTCCACCGGGCAGGGCCTCTACGTCCCGTCGGGGTGGACCGGGAAGATGCCGAACGGCGACGCCATCGCCGCCGGCAAGAGCTTCCTCGACATCCGGTCCTTCTACAAGAACGACCCGGACTGGCCCAAGGTGCAGGCGTACCTGAACGGTGGTCCGGAGCCCGAGTTCAACTACCACCGGTTCTGGGCACAGGCTGACGTCGCCATGGCGTACGCCGACTACGGCAGCATGTTCCCGAACGGCTGAGCGACCCGGGGTGGGCGGCGTGGACCGCCCACCCCGGGATTCGGTCGGGGTCCGGGGAACGACGGACCCGACCGGGGGACGGCCTGACACCCACGGTCAGGCCGGGGTGGGCCGGCCATCTGGCCGACGCAGCGGATCGGCTGGCCCACCCCACCGCCCGGACTGGAGCCAGTTGCAAAAAAGCCCAGAAATTCGGGCCCTCACGGGATCACACCGAAGTCCACGACGGAGTAACGTACGTCACCGGAGAGGCCGCTCCCCCCGTGGCGGCCTCTCCACTTTCTTTCCCGCCATTCGCCCGGCTCCGTGAGCCAGGTTCGGGTCAACGAGGCGGCGCGACCGGGTCCGATGCGACCGGATGACGCAGACCCGGGTGCCCGGTCGGCAGCGAGCGCCGCAGCACCACCCAACTCAGCGCCAGCGCCGCCGCGACCAGCGGCCAGGTCAACGCCACCCGGGCCACCACCAGCGCGAGCACCTGCCCACCCAGATAGAGCGGCACGAACACGGCGACCCGCAGCAGGTAGGTAGCCGTCCACACCCAACTGGCCCGGCCGTACCCCCGCAGCAGCGCCGGGTCGCGTCGCCACCGGGCGCGCTGGCCGAGCACCGCGCCGACCAGCACGCCGAGCAGCGGCCAACGCACGACGATGCTGACCGCCCACGCCAGAGCGCTCGCGGCGTTGGACAGCACCTGGATCAGGAAGAAACTCTCGGCCCGGCCCGTGCGCACCGCGATCAACGCCGCGACGCAGACCGCCAGCAGCCCGATCAACACCGATCGCGGCCGGTCACCCCGACGCAGCCGTACGCCGGCCACCACCGCGCCCACGGCCAGCGCCGCGCCGACACCACCCCACAGCGACTCGCCGCCCAGCAACCAGCCCGCGGCGAACGCCACCGGCGGCAGGGTGGCGTCGATGGCGCCGCGTCGCCCGCCCAGCAGATCCGTCAGCGACTCGGCCCGCGCCGGCCCTCCCGGGTCGGTGTCGGCCCCGGTCGGCCCTGCCGGCCCCGGACCGGAGCTCTCGCGCTGCTCCGGATCGGGCTCGGCCTGCCCGCTGTCGCGTTCCGGTGTTCCGCCCACCACCGCCTCCTCGCCTCCGGCACAACCTAACCGTCGACGCGCGGCGGGCCACCGATCGGCTGGCCGACGCCGGCCGCTACGGTGTGCGGATGCGCGCGACGGCACGGGGTTGGACCGCGGTCTGGTTGGTCGTACTGGCCCTTGTCCAGGCGGCTGCCTTCCTCGCCGTGTGGCGGGTGGCCGTGTACACCGAGGTCGGTCAGTGGGTGGACACCGTCGCGCTGACCGGCAACCGGATCGGGCACGACACCATCGACGGACCTGTCAACCGGATCCTCAACGCGATGTCGGTGGTCTCCCTGCTGGCCGCCACCGCGATGATCGGCTTCATCGCGTTGATCCGGGGGCGGATCGCCCTGGCCGTCACCGCGACCCTGCTGATCGCCGGGGCGAACGTCTCGACCCAGTTGCTGAAGTACGGGCTGAACCGCCCCGACTTCGGCCTCGACCCGGAGCGCGCCGCGGTGGGCAACAGCCTGCCCAGCGGGCACACCACAGTGGCCGCGTCGGTGGCGATCGCGCTGATGCTCGTCCTGCCGCGCAAGGTGCGCGCGGCCGGCGCCTTCATCGGTGCCGGCTACGCCGCCGCCGCCGGGGTCGCCACCCTCTCCGCCGGCTGGCACCGGCCCAGCGACGCGGTCGCCGCGTACCTGGTGGTGGGTGTGTGGGCGGCGTTGGCCGGGCTGCTCCTGCTGGTCACCCAACGCGAGCAGGCCGAGGTAGCCCCCGGTGACGCGCACCGGATCGCCGCGCTGGTGCTCGGGGTGGGCGGTGTGCTCGCCCTGATCGCCTGTGGGCTGGCCCTGGCCTGGCTGATCGAGCTGCGCGGCACCGGACCGCAGGAGTTGAGCCGCCGGCCGCTGTTCATCGGGTACGCCGGCAGCGCCGCCGGGATCGCCGGAACGATGGCGGTCGTGATGGCGCTGGTGCTCACCGTCGTGCACCGGCTCGTGCCCCGCGTCAAGGGCTGAGCCGGGCATGGATCCCGTCCGCGCGGCGTTCTCCGCCGAGTGCGCCCGGCTCACCGAGGTTCTGACCGACCTGGTCGACGCCGACCTCGACCGACCCACCGACTGCCCGCCGTGGACCGTCCTGGAGTTGATCGCGCACGTCCGCACCGGCGTCGGCCGGCTGACCGACATGCTCGCCGCGCCGGCCCCGGCCCGCGCGGAGGTGGACGCCGCCGGTTACTTCGGCCGGGCGAAGTTCACCGAGCAGGTGGACGCCGACCGGGTCGCCGGTGGGTGGCGTGACGCGCTCCGGGTGGACCGGGCGGCGCTGGCGGCCGAGGTGGACCGAGCGTGGCGGGCCACCGACGCGGCGGTGGCCGCCGCTCCGCCCGATCGGGTGGTGCGGACCCGACACGGCGACGCGATGCGCCTCACCGAGTTCCTGCGGACCCGGGTCGTCGAGGTGGGCGTACACGGTCTGGACCTGGCTGCCGCTCTGGACCGGCCGCCGTGGCTCACCACCCCGGCGGCCGAGGTGATCGCCGACCTTCTCACCGGCGGGCACCCGGCCCCGGCCGCTCTGGAATGGGATCGGGTGACAGTGATCCGTAAGACCACCGGCCGGGCGGCGCTGACCGCCCCGGAACGGGCCGCGATCGACGCGGCGGGCTTCCGCTGGCTCGCCTTCGGCCGCTAGGGCCTGTTTCATAAGACCTGGCCGGCCTGCGGCGGGCCCGGACGACGCCCGGCGGCGTTGCGGTTTCGTCCGGATACAACACCGGTATCCGGACGAAACCGCGCCTTGCCGGATCGCCGCCCGGACTCCGCCTCGGCTCGACCGCCCTTATG
>NZ_JBSFBM010000275.1:0-8980 GCF_053592955.1 Micromonospora sp. NPDC002411
CCTCGGCCGATCGGCCGAGGCGCCCCCGTGTTGTCAGAGCGCCCGATCAGGCCGTAACTCGCCGGATTAGTCCAACGGGTGTGAAACCGCGCGCCCGGGGTAATAGGCCGCGCGGTAAATCGCGCGGAGGTCGGGACGAGGGGTGACGGCATGGACGGCGACGGTCTTCGGCTGAACATGAACGGGCTGGACTACCTGATCCTCGCCCTGTACTTCGTGACCGTCCTCGGCGTCGGCTTCGCCGCCCGCCGGGCGATCCGGACCAGCGTCGACTTCTTCCTCTCCGGCCGGTCCCTCCCGGCCTGGGTGACCGGTCTCGCCTTCGTCTCGGCGAACCTGGGCGCGCTAGAGATCATCGGCATGGCGGCGAACGGCGCCCAGTACGGCGTGATGACGGTCCACTACTACTGGATCGGCGCGGTGCCGGCGATGGTCTTCCTGGGCATCGTGATGATGCCCTTCTACTACGGCTCGAAGGTCCGCAGCGTCCCGGAGTATCTGCGGTTGCGGTTCAACCGCCCCACCCACCTGCTGAACGCGCTCAGCTTCGCCGTCGCCCAGGTGTTGATCGCCGGGGTGAACCTCTACGCGCTGGCTCTGGTCATGCAGGCGCTGCTCGGCTGGCCGCTCTGGACGGCGATCGTGGTCGGCGCGGCGATCGTGCTGGCGTACATCACCATCGGCGGTCTGTCCGGGGCGATCTACAACGAGGTGCTCCAGTTCTTCGTCATTCTCGCCGGTCTCATCCCGGTCACCGTGATCGGCCTGGTCAAGGTCGGCGGTTGGAACGGCCTGATGGACGCGGTCGGCGACACCAAGCTCGGTGAGGCGGGCCTGCACGCGTGGCAGGACACCGGCAGCACGGCCAACCCCCTGGGCGCACACTGGATCGGCATCGTCTTCGGCCTCGGCTTCGTGCTGTCGTTCGGCTACTGGACGACGAACTTCGCCGAGGTGCAACGGGCCCTCTCGGCGAAGAACATGAGCGCCGCCCGGCGTACGCCGATCATCGCCGCGTACCCGAAGCTGTTCATCCCCCTGGTCACGGTGATCCCCGGGCTGGTGGCCCTGGTCACGGTGAAGGGGCTCGGCGCGGAGAGCGGCGACCTGCAGTACAACAACGCCATCCCGCTGCTGATGCGCGACCTGCTCCCCAACGGCGTGCTCGGGGTCGCGGTCACCGGCCTGCTCGCCTCGTTCATGGCCGGCATGGCGGCCAACGTGAGCGGCTTCAACACCGTCTTCACCTACGACATCTGGCAGGCGTACGTCCGTCGGGACCGCTCGGACGAGTACTACCTGCGCGTCGGGCGGTGGGCGACGGTCGCCGCAGTGGTGATCGGCATCGGCACCGCGTTCATCGCGGCCGGGTTCAGCAACATCATGAACTACATCCAGGCGCTCTTCTCCGTCTTCAACGCGCCGCTGTTCGCCACCTTCATCATCGGCATGTTCTGGAAGCGGATGACCGCGCTGGCCGGCTTCTGGTCGCTGCTGCTGGGCACTCTGGTGTCGCTCAGCCTCTACCTGCTCTACAAGGGTGGAGTGATCCACTTCAACTCGGACCTGGAGGAGAGCTTCTGGGGCGCCGGTCTCGCGTTCGTCACGGCGGTGGTGGTCGCGGCGATCATCACCCCGCTCACCGCCCCGAAGCGCGACGAGGAACTGCGCGGGCTGGTGTACGGCATCGGCGGCGTCGACCTGAAGGGTGACGTGCTCGCCGGGGACGCTGTCTGGTACCGCTCCCCGGTGCTGCTCGGCGTGATCGCGGTCGCGCTGGCCGCCCTCTTCTACATCCCGGTCTTCTAGGAAAGGGGTTGGGCTGATGAGCAACGACGGCCAGCCGGCGAAGGACCCGCTGATCGACGAGACGCAGGCGGAACAGCGGCGCTCCGCGGCCGCCCGACTGTTCGACATCCGCCGGGTGATCGGTGGCCTCTTCGTCGCGTACGGGGTGATCGTGACGCTGATCGGCGTCTTCGACAGTGGGGCCGAGATCGACAAGGCCGAAGGTGTCCGGATCAACCTGTGGGCCGGGCTGACGATGCTCGCCTTCGGCCTGCTCATGCTGCTCTGGCAGTGGCTGCGCCCGGCGGAGCCGCCGGCCCCCAACGAGCAGCAGCCCGGCAGCTGACCGCCGGGCCGGGCGGCATGAGGGCGGCACGAGGGGGTACGCGAGGGAATCAGGCACCGTGTCGGACACAGGAGGCAGCACCATGACCGATCGCGATCGCCAACCGCCGTTGGAGGAGAGCCCGGAGGTGGCCTCGGCGGTGGACGACGACATCACCGTCACGCAGCTGCGGACCGGAGGCGGCCCGGACCAGGACAACCCGGCCTTCGCCGAACCCCACAGCCGGCCGGACGACCTCGCGCCGGACACCGACGACCTGATCGGCGACCCGTACGCTGCCGGCACCGGGGCGACCGGGACGGGCACCGGCGCCGGCGGGGACAACATCCGCACCGGGGCGGAGCAACAGTGGGAGCCGGAGGACCTGGTGCTGGCCCGTGGACAGGACCTCACCCCGGCGAACCTGGACAAGGCGCGCCGCGACCTGGCCGAGCAGGGCCAGGCGGCGATCGAGCGCACCGTGCCCTGACCTGAGCACAAAAGGGGGGTCCCCGACCCGACCAGAGCGGTCGGGCCGGGGACCCGGGGGGAACCAGCCGCCGGCAGTGCCTCACCTACTGCCGGCGGCGGGTTGGTGTGAAAGCGTTCCGGTCAGAGAGCCGGGTACGCGTTGCGCATGAGCTCCTGGAACTGGGCGGAGAACCACGCACCGGAGATCGGCGCGTCCGCCAGGGCACCCGACGGGTTGTTGCCGTTGCGGGCGTTGCCGCCGTACGTCGGGTCGCACATCCGGTCGAAGCCCTTGCCCTCGTTGTTCGGGATCTCCTTGCTGGAGCCGTCCGACTCGCCCGGAGGCTTCACCCAGACGTAGGCGTCGATACCCGTGGCCGGGGCCACCCGAGGCCGCTCACCGAGACCGGCACCGGCCTGGTTGCACCAGTTGCCGAGGTGCAGCCGTCGGTCGATACGGCCACCGTTGACATACGTGTCGACGCTGGTCGTCGCGCCCGGGCCGGTGGGCCGGGCGGAGCCGCCCCAACCGTTGCGGGAGGTGTCGATCAGCATGCCGATGTTGGAGTTGAAGCCCAACGAGACCAGCTTGCTCCGGAACGCCTGGGCGAACGACAGCTCGTCGACGTAGTAGTTCCAGTCGACCCACTTGGACTGCCGCACCGTCTGGCCGTTCACGTTGTCGGTGACCTTGAAGTACGGCTCCTGCAGCGCCGAGTAGTTGGCGGTGTTGGTGATGAAGCCGTGCACGTTGTTGACAGTGCTGCCGGAGGCCACAGCGGCGGTCTTCAGGATCTCGGCGGACGGGTTGAAGTTGCTGTCCCAACCGAGCCAACCGTGGTGCCCGGAGTCGATGTAGTTGTAGACGTTGCCGATCGCGCCCAGCTTGGCGAGGGCGTAGCCGACGCCGTTGACGTAGGCGCCGTTGGCCTTGACCGTGTCGCACATGACCGTGCCGCCGGGCTGGCCGGAGGTGTTGGTCACCAGGTTCGGCAGCGAGTCGATCTCGATGATGTTGATGATCCGGATGCTGCTGTACTTCGACTGGCCCTGGATCGCGGCGATCGGGTCGATGTACTGGGCCTTGTACTTCGGCAGCTCGTCCGGGCCCAGCTCACCGTTGGAGGCGAGCGCCGAGCAGTCCCGGCCGGGCAGGTTGTAGATGACGAACTGGATGTAGCCGGCGCCCTGGCGCAGCGCCTCGTCCAGGTGGTCCTTCACCCCGAAGGCGCCGTTGGAGCTGCTGTCCGGCGTGCCGTTGATCGCGGCGATCCGATCCAGCCAGACGGCGGTGGGGTTGTTGGAGACCCGGCTTCCACCGGGCTCGGCGTCCGCCTTCGCCTTCCACTCCGGGTTCACGTAGCCGCGCACCCCGGCGTACGGGTTGTCGACCTTGGTGCCGGGCGGCGGGTTGGTCGTGGGCGGCGGGTCGGTGGGGGGTGGGGTGGTGGTGGGCGGCGGGTCGGTCGGCGGCGGCGTCGTGGTCGGCGGGGTGGTGGTGCCACCGTTGCAGACCACGCCGTTCAGGGTGAACGAGGTCGGCTTCGGGTTGCTGCCGCTCCACGCGCCGTTGAAGCCCAGGGTCGTCGACGCGCCCGTGCCGAGGTTGCCGTTGTAGGACATGCTCCGGGCGGTGACCTGGCTGCCGGACTGGGTGTACGTGGCCGACCAGCCCTGCTGCACCCGCTGGCTGGAGTTGGGGAAGGTCCAGCCCAGGGTCCAGCCGTTGACCGGGTCGCCGAGGTTCTTGATGGTGATGTTGGCGGTGAAGCCGCCCTGCCAGTCATTGGTCGTGTACGCGATGTCGCACTGCGTCGCGGCCTGCGCCGCGGTAACCGGAATCGTCACCAGCCCACCGGCGACCAGGGCGCCCGCGCCGGCGAGCGCAAGGGCCCGGCGTGGGCCGGTCAGCCTTCTCCACACATTCATGCCACTGATCTCCTTGGGCGAGACCGGGCTCTGGTACGGCCCGGCGAGACGGCCCGGTGAGCGTCCTGTGACGGACGGCCGCCGGCGCCAACGGGATTTCGGGGGGTGCCCGGCCCGGACGGGCGAGGGTGGTGGTGGTGCGTGACCGACCGGTGCAGCGGCCGATCCTTCGGCGGGATGTCGCCCGGTGAACCGGTGCCCTCGACTCCCTGCCTGCGCGGTATGGCTCTCCGAACCGCGTTCGCCGATTCTTGCATGGGAGCGCTTCCATGGCAATGCCTCGATGCGTCGCGGCGGAGATCAGCGCTGTTCCCGTTTCGGACGATACCCCCGGATCCGCCCGGTCGGCACGCGACGGGCGACGTCCACTGCTACCGGACGGCCTGCGAGGGCTGACCACACGCATCCCAGACGGCCGCGCATCGCCCGCGACAGACGTCTGAAGCCTGAGGCGGCACTCAGAGTGCCGAAAGCCGCTTAGCTCCTCTTCAGCACCTACCCGGAGCAAGTGTCAAAACGCGAATCTTTCACTTCATAAGTCATGAAACGGTCTAACGTCGGTCTTAGCTCGGTTGTTGCCGGGCTCAGGACAACAGGGATGGAGTGACGCAGGTCATGGCTAAGAAGATGCTCGGGAAGGTCGTAGCGGGCGCCGCGCTCGGCGGCGCGTCGCTCCTGGTGTTCGCGCCGGGGATCGCGTTCGCCGACGGTCACCACGACGGCGGCAAGGACCGCGACGGCAAGGTCTACGCCAAGCCGCACGTGGTCAAGGCTGGCGAAGAGGTCAAGCTCCTCGAGATCTGCCCGGATCGGCAGGAGCACGCGTACGTGTGGTCCAAGGTCACCGGCAAGGTCAAGCTCAAGCCGGTGCGTGACGACCGGGGTGAGGACCGCAAGTGGGGCGAGGAGGAGGACTCCCGCGACCACGAGAACGGCAAGGACGACAAGGGCAAGGACCACGAGGGCAAGGACGAGAACGGCAAGGACGAGCACGGCAAGGACGACAAGGGCAAGGACCACGAGGGCAAGGACGACAAGGGCAAGGACGAGCACGGCAAGGACGAGAACGGCAAGGACGAGAACGGCAAGGACGAGAACGGCAAGGACAAGCCGCAGCCCGGCGGCCAGGGTGGCGGCGCTGCCGCCGACGCTGCCGCCGACGAGGGTGGTAAGGACTGGAAGGGCGAGGAGCACGGCCAGGACGCGGACGACAGCCGCGACAAGAAGGACTGGGACTCCAAGGACGAAGGCAAGAAGGACTGGGAGTCCAACGGCCACGGCTCGGACGAGCGCGGCTCGGACAAGGGCTGGGAGAACAAGGGCCACGGCTCCGACGAGTACGGCTCGGACGAGCGCGGCAGCTACGGCTCCGACGAGCGCGGCTCCGACGAGTACGGCTCGGACAAGGGCTGGGAGAACAAGGGCCACGGCTCCGACGAGTACGGCTCGGACGAGCGCGGCAGCTACGGCTCCGACGAGCGCGGCTCCGACGAGTACGGCTCGGACAAGGGCTGGGAGTCCGAGGACCGTGGCTCGGACGAGCGCAGCTGGGACAAGGAGCGCGAGTTCGTCTACTACGGCGAGGCCAAGGTCGACAAGGACGCCAAGCCGGGTCGTTACGAGCTCAAGGGCTCGTGCGGCGAGGGCGAGCTCGTCGTGCTGCCGCACGGCGGTGTCGACGGTGGTGACGGTGGCGCCAGCACCGGCACCGACCGTGGCCTGGCTACCGGCGGGGCGGGCCTGCTCGGCGCTGCCGCGCTGGGCGGGATCGTGCTGATGCGTCGTCGGCGGACCGATGGTTCGCTCGTCTGACGTGTCGACGACACGGGCCGGCGGCCGTCACGGGAAACCGTGGCGTGCCGCCGGCGCGGCCGTCGTCGTCACCATGGCCATGATCGGTGCCGGCATGATCGGCGCTTCCCTGAAGACCACGCCCGCTCCCCGACCGCCGCAGCCGTTGGCCCAGGCCGGCCCCGAGGCCACCCGACCGGCGAGCACACCAGACAACGCAGCGCCCGACGGGCAGCCGGTCGGGGACGCCCCGGCCGGGCTGGCGCGTTCCGCGCCGACCACCATCGAGATTCCCCGGATCGGTGTCGCCGCGACGATCATGTCGTTGGGCACCAACCCGGACGGCACCGTCCAGGTCCCCCCGCTGGACCAGGCCGACAAGGCCGGTTGGTACGAGCCGGGCGCCAGCCCGGGCGAGACGGGTAACGCGGTGATCGTCGGGCACGTGGACTCGGCGGTGCTCGGCCCGGCCGTCTTCTTCGACCTGGGCGCTCTCGTCCCGGGCGACACCATCACGGTGCGACGGACCGACGGCGTGCCCGCCACCTTCACCGTCGACTCGGTGACGTCGTACCCGAAGACAGCATTCCCCACCGAGTTGGTGTACGGACCCAGCGACCGGCCCAGCCTGCGGGTGGTCACCTGCGGCGGTCAGTTCGACGAGGTCGCCAAGAGCTACCCGGACAACATCGTCGTCTTCGCCACCCTGGCGGCGTGACCCGCGACGAAACGAGAGCGGTCCGGCCGATCGGGGCGACCCGATCGGCCGGACCGCGTCCGGCGTACCTGACTCAGGCGGCTGCGGAGGTCCGCACCAGGGTGCGGATCTGGCGCAGCAGCACCGAGAGGGCGGCGAGATCCGCCCGCGACTCGTCGAACTCCCCCATCGCGCGGCGGGCGCGGTGGATCGAGG
This sequence comes from Micromonospora sp. NPDC002411, assembly GCF_053592955.1. Classification (NCBI taxonomy): domain Bacteria; kingdom Bacillati; phylum Actinomycetota; class Actinomycetes; order Micromonosporales; family Micromonosporaceae; genus Micromonospora; species Micromonospora sp. NPDC002411. Next base: position 7,218 of record NZ_JBSFBM010000275.1, read on the forward strand.
TCGCGTTCGACTGCTCCCACTGCTGCACCCGCTCATGCGGCGGCAGGTCGTCCGGGGTGGAGTCGAGCACCTCCGCGGTGAGCGCGGCCAGCGCGGCGTACAGGTCGTAGCGCAGCGCCATCCGAGCGAGCGTCTGCCAGCGGTCCTCCCGAGGCAGCAGGGAGATCTTCGACAGCAGGGAGTCCACCCGGAAGAGGTCGGACAGCACGAAGTAGACCGAGGCCACCTCGCTGACGTCCCGTCCGCTGGAGTTGGCGGTCTCCACCACGTCCATCAGACCGAAGCTGTACATCAGCCGGGTCGCCCGCTCGGCCAGCTCGCGGGGCAGCCCACGCTCGGTCATCGAGTCCATGTGCGCGGCGATGCCCTGCCGCTCGTTGCCGTAGAACAGCTCCTCGAGCCCTGGCAACAGCCGCGTGACACCGTCGCGCAGCCGGGAGATCTCGGCCGGCACGTCGATCGGCGAGCGCCGGTTGGAGACCAGCCACCGCACCGCGCGGTCGAGCAGCCGACGGGTGTCCAGGTAGACACTCGTCTGCAACTCGGGCGCCACCTTGTTGTCCAGCGCCTCGACCGCGTCCCACAGGTCGCGCAGGCCGAACACCTCGCTGACCACCACGTAGGCCCGGATCACGTCAGCGGCGCTGGCCGCGGTCTCCTCGACCACCCGGAAGATGAACGAGATGCCGCCCCGGTTGATCGCCTCGTTGACGAGCACCGTGGTGACGATGTCCCGGCGCAGGCGGTGCCGGCCCATCCGTTCGGCGAACCGCTCACGCATCGGCGTCGGGAAGTAGTTGACCAGGACCTCGGTCGTCCACTCCTCGTCCGCCAACCCCTCGGTGAGGATCTCCCGCTCCAGGACGATCTTCACGTACGCGAGCAGCACCGCGAACTCCGGCGCGGTCAGCCCGGACTCGCTGCGCACCGCCAGTTCCTCGTCCGGCGGCAGTGCCTCCAGCGCCCGGTCCAACCCACCCGAACGCTCCAACTCGTTGATCATCCGGCGGTGCACCGGGAGCAGCGAGGCGGCCTGGGCCTGGGCGTTGTTGATCGCCCGGGCCTGGTCGTAGTTGTCCCGCAGCACCAGCTCCGCGACCTCGTCGGTCATCCCGGCGAGCAGCTCGTCCCGGTCGGCCATGGTCAACTCGCCGTCGGCCACAGCGGTGTTCAGCAGGATCTTGATGTTCACCTCGTGGTCGGAGGTGTCCACCCCGGCCGCGTTGTCGATGAAGTCCGTGTAGATCCGGCCACCGGTCAACGCGTACTCGATCCGGCCGAGCTGGGTCCAGCCCAGGTTTCCGCCCTCGCCCGCAACCCGGCAGCGCAGGTCGCGCCCGTCCACCCGGATCGCGTCGTTGGACTTGTCGCCCACCTCCGCGTTGGTCTGGCTGGACGCCTTGACGTAGGTGCCGATGCCGCCGTTCCAGAAGAGATCCACCGGAGCGGTGACGATCGCCTTCATCAGGTCCTGCGGCGACATCTGCGTGACGTCGTCGCCCAGGCCGATCGCCGCACGGACCTGCGGCGTGATCGGGATCGACTTCGCGGTACGCGGAAAGATGCCGCCACCGGCCGAGATCAGCTCCGGGTTGTAGTCCTCCCAGGAGGAACGGGGCAGGTCGAACAGCCGCCGCCGCTCCGCGTACGAGGTGGCCGCGTCCGGTTCCGGGTCGAGGAAGATGTGCCGGTGGTCGAAGGCGGCCACCAGCCGGATGTGCTCGGACAGCAGCATCCCGTTGCCGAACACGTCGCCGGACATG
>NZ_JBSFBM010000276.1:0-8943 GCF_053592955.1 Micromonospora sp. NPDC002411
CAGCGCCTGGTTGTTCGACCCGGTGCCGTAGTCCAGCACGTAGAGCGCCCCGTCCGGACCGAAGGCCATGTCCATGACCTGCGTGCCGGACCACGGGAAGTTGGAGATCTCCCCGCGTGACCCGTCGGAGTTGACAGCGATGGCCTTGATCCAGCGGCGGCCGTACTCACCGGCGAAGAACTGACCGTTGAGCGACTGCGGGAACTTGATGCTGGAGTTCAGCGACGCGTCGTAGCGGTAGACCGGGCCGCCCATCGGCGACTCCGAGCCGCTGCCGAACTCCGAGGGCGAACCGGAGTCGCCCGCGTACTTGATCCAGGCCGGCCTCGCCGCGGGCAGCGTGCCGAGCCCGGTGTTGCGGAACGAGTTGTTGGTCGGCCCGCCGGTGCAGTTGTACTTCGACTGCGACGGCCCGGACGGGAAGGTGTATTCATTGTATGTTTCGGTGCTGGTGTTGGCGCCGGTGCAGTACGGCCAGCCGTAGTTGCCCGGCGAGGCGATGCGGTTGAACTCGACCTGACCCTGGGGGCCCCGGCTGGAGTTCGTGGACCCGGCGTCGGGGCCGTAGTCGCCGAGGTAGACGACACCCGTGGCCTTGTCGACGCTCATCCGGAACGGGTTGCGCAAACCCATCGCGTAGATCTCCGGACGGGTGTTGGCCGTGCCGGGCGCGAACAGGTTGCCCGACGGGATGGTGTACGTGCCGTCGGTCTGCGGCTTGATCCGCAGCACCTTGCCCCGCAGGTCGTTGGTGTTCGCCGAGGTGCGCTGGGCGTCGAACTGCGGGTTGCGGTTGGTCCGCTCGTCCAGCGGCGCGTAGCCGGACGACTCGAACGGGTTGGTGTCGTCGCCGGTGGTCAGGTACAGGTTGCCGGCGGCGTCGAAGTCCAGGTCACCGCCGACGTGGCAGCACTGACCACGGTCGTTGGCGACCTGGAGCACGATCTTCTCGCTGCCCAGGTTGAGCGTGTCGTCGGAGTTGAGGGTGAACCGGGACAGCCGCAGGTGTCCCTTCCACCGGTCCCAGTCGGACTGCGAGCCGGTGGTCGGGGCGTCCCCGGACGGGGTGCTCAACGTGGGCGAGTAGTACAGGTAGATCCACCGGTTGCTGGCGAAGTTGGGGTCGACGGCGACGCCTTGCAACCCCTCCTCGTCGTGCGTGTAGACCGACAGGGTGCCGGAGGTCTTGGTGTTGCCGGCCACGTCGGTGACCCGCAGGACGCCGTTGCGGGCGGTGTGCAGGACCGAGCGGTTGGGCAGGACGGCCAGGGACATGGCCTCACCCAGCTCGGCCGAGCCGGTGGCGAGCTTGACCTGCTGGTAGTCGGAGGCGGGGATCACCGCAGCCTGCGCGGTGGACGGTGCGGCAACGGCCAGGGTCACGCTCGTGGCGGCGGTGAGCGCCGCCACGAGGGCCCGGGACCAGCGCCGGGATTTCGAGAACATGATCGTCCTTCCTCGACGATCGGGGGCCGGGCGTGCGGGGGCGCACCACGGCCTAAGGGGGTGGTGACGAGTGAGCCGCGGCGCGGTCAGTTCGTGACGAGGTCGAACTTCTCCCACTGGCCGATGGAGGTCCGGTTGGCGATCAGCGGGGAGGAGCCTCCGTTGTCGGCGGCCACGTACCGGCTGTTCACAGTGGCCCGCAGGCTCACCGTGCCGTCGGAGTTGCGCAGGAGCTGGAACGTCTCCCAGGCGCCGGCGGAGGCGCGGTTGGCGATCAGCGCGGCGGCACCGGCGTTCTCCGCCGCGACGTACTGCCCGTTGCTCTTGGCGCGCAGCGCCACGTTGCCGTTGGCGAGGTTGACCACGTCGAACCGCTCACTGGTGCCGGCGGAGGCCTTGTTGGCGATCAGCGCGGTGGTGGAGTTGGGCGCGCTGACGAACTGGTTGTTGGCCCGGGCCTTCAGGGTGGAGCCGCTGGTGGTGGGCGGCGGGGTGGTGGGCGGCGGGGTGGTCGTCCGCGGCGAGCAGTCGGCGGTCACCGAACCCGCGGCGACCTGGAGGCCGCCGAGCAGCATCCGGGTGAAGTTCGGGTCGGTGTACGACGCCTCGGTGTGGCCCAGACCCGTGTACCAGGCCCGACCGCCGCCGTACGTCTTGCACCAGGTGATCGGGTGGTCGCCGCTCATGTTGCCGCCGCTGTAGGACGACTCGTCGAGGTTGGCCAGGACCCGCGCGCTCGACCGGGGGTTGGTGCGGTAGTTGTACCACTCGTCGGAGCGCACCCAGGTCGTGCCGAGGTGGGCCGTCGACGGGTTGGTCTGGTCCTCGATCCGCACGGTCGCGGTCTGGATCGCCGGGTGCGAGTCGAAGTACGCGCCGACCAGTTGGCCGTACCACGGCCAGCTGTACTCGGTGTCCGCGGCGGCGTGCACGCCGACGTATCCGCCGCCGGCGGCGATGTACGACTCGAAGGCCGTCTGCTGGCTGGAGTTGAGGACGTCACCGGTCGTGGACAGGAAGACCACCGCCTGGTACTGGGCCAGGTTGGAGGTGGTGAACTGGTTGGCGTCCTCAGTGGCGGTCACGGTGAAGCCGTTGGCCGAGCCGAGCTGCTGGATCGCGGCGATGCCGTTCGGGATGGACGAGTGGCGGAAGCCCGCGGTCTTGCTGAACACCAGGACCTTCGTCAGTGGTGCCGCCGAGGCCGGCGTCGTGAGGGTTACCAAGCTGGCCAGCATCACGGCCATGCCGGTGACGAGTGCCAACAGGCGGGAACGGGAACGCATGGGGGTGCTCCTCTGCTGAGCGTCGACCCTGGCGCGCGCGTCACGTGGGCGTGCGGGCTCGCCGAGGTCGCGATGGCGGTGGTACGGAGCCGGGCCGCCGATGCTCGGCTGAGATGCTGCGGGGTGGTGCCGTGCCGGTGGAATCGTCCCGCAGGGGGTGTGCGCGACGCTGCGCCGTGCGGGTTGCCGTGCCGGTGCTCCCCGCCCGCCGAGGGGGGAGCATCGCGTCGCTACCGACAGTGCCAGGAGACGGCTGGCGCACCGGCGTCGACCGATCGCGATCGCACCGCCGAGGAGCCCGCTCGCCCATAGTGGACGGACGAAGCCCATCGACTTCTATCGCTGACGCAGTAAACCTCCGATGTCTCCGCCCCGTCAAGCCCACGCCCGTCGGCGTCGACCGCCCGAGGTGGGTATTCCCGCCGTGGTTAACCCTGGCCGGACGGCATCGGATCGCGGGCGCCTCTGGTGGCCATGATGATGAGGTCGGCGATCGTCTCCGGGTGGGTGAGCATGGCGAGGTGGGAGGAGTCGACCTCGATCGTCGTGGCGTTCATCCGCTCGGCCAGGAACCGTTCCAGCTCGGGTGCCGTGGTGCGGTCCTGGGTGGAGACGGAGTAGTAGCAGGGCTTGTCCCGCCAGGCGGCGACAGTCGTGCGGCCCTTGAAGAGGCCGTCGGCGATCGGCCCCTGCACCGCGTAGAGCGAGCGGGCGCGGACCTCGTCGACTCCGCCCGCGAAGTCTTCGAGGAATGCCGTCTCGCTGAGCTGTGCGTACCCGTTGTGGTGGAGGAGACCGGCGTTCGCCGGGGGCGTCGGATACTGTGCCGCGAGGGCGGCGTAGTCCTCGCCGGCGTCCGGGGCGCGGGCGGCGACGTACACCAGGGCGGTGACCTTCGGATGGTTACCGGCATCGCTGATGACCGTGCCGGCCCAGGAATGGCCCACCAGCACCGTCGGCCCGTCCTGGCGGTCGAGGGCGCGGTTGGTGGCGGCGACGTCGTCGGCCAGGGAGGTCAGCGGGTTCTGCACCGCGGTGACGGTCAGGCCGGCCCGCTGGAGGATGGGGATCACGTCGGACCAGGACGAGCCGTCGGCGTAGGCGCCGTGCACCAGGACGACGTTGCTGGCAGGCTCGGGGCTCATTCGGACCTCCGCAGGCGACGACGCGGTGCCACCGCTGACAACTCTCGCCTGACACTCTTCCGCAGGCCGGCCGGGTCGGTGGGCCGAACGCGGAGGTTCAGCCGGTCACCGCACCGGCTCTGGTGCGACGGCCCGCCAGTCCAGGTGGTGCCGGTAGAGGTGTCGCACGACGATCCAGCTGACCGAGAACGGGATGGCCCCCATCGCCACGACTCCCAGGACGTCGGAGCCGACCACGTCGAAGACCGCCCCCACGTCGCCGAACAGTTGCGCGACAGTCTGGAAGGCGACGTGGAAGCCGATGCCCGCCCAGATGTCGCCGGTCGCGGTCCGGAAGGCGCCCAGCAGGAGCGCGAAGACGAAGAAGAGCGCGAGCCGGTCGACGGACCGGGCGGCCCCGACGAGGAACCCGAACACTGTGAACAGTACGGCCTGCCCTACGGCGGCCTGCCACGCCGGCAACCGGGTGGCAAGGTTGCGCTGCAGGTAGCCCCGGAAGATCAGCTCCTCCGGCAGTGCCTCCTTGAGGAACACGAGCACCACCAGCAACGCCGCCACCCGCGACACGTCCCCGACGGACGTCCGCACGCTGATCTCGACCCAACCGAGGCCGAGGCAGAGCACGAACCCCACCCCGGCGGGGACCAGCCAGCAGGCCATGCCGAGCAGCAGACGCCGCCAGCCCTCGCGCAGCGACGGCAGTCCGAGGCCGGCCCACGGGCGTCGGTCCAGGAGGCGACGGGCGACAACCACCAGGGGTACGACGAGCACCGTGGTGAGAACGGCCCCGACGGCGTGGGTGGGTCGGTCGTAGTCGCGGTCGAGCAGGGCACCCACTGACAGCCACACCAGCACGGCGCCGGCGGACACGACGAGGATCCGCCAGGGCAGGGCGAGACGAGGTCCGGCGCTCACCACGCGCAGCGTAGCCAGCGGTGTCAACGGTGGGCCGTCAGCGGCCGAGGACGAGGTAGGCGAGGCCGAGCACCCCCCGGTAACCACCGACGTACTGGCGCAACCGGTCGTCGAGTTCCGCGCGGACGTCGGCCGCGCGGGGATCCTCCGGGTACCGCAGCAGCCACTCCTGCCGCCCGGCCAGCCAGGTGGACTCGAAGTCGTCCCACTCACGCTGGTCGGCGGTGCTCAGGTGCAGCACCCGCCAGCCGCGTTCCCGGGCGACCTCGACGAGGCCGGGCAGGTCAGTGACCTCGGGTCCGAAGATCTGCTCGGTGTCCGGTGTCGGGGGCCGTTCCCAGTAGGCGTCGCCGAACAGCAGCCGGCCTCCCGGTCGGACCACTGTGGCGAGCGCGTCCAGCGCGGCGCCGGTGCCACCGAAGGCATGCGCCGACCCGACGCACAGGACCCGGTCGGCGGGCTCCTGCCAGGCGGCCGCCTCGCCCATCACGAAGGCGACGTGCCGGTCGAGGGACCGGCCGGCCGCCGCCCTCCGCCCCCGGGCGAGCGCGGCGTCATCGGTGTCGACGCCGACGCCCCGGGTGGCGAGCGCGCCTGACACGCCACCGGCGGCGACTGCCCGCAGCAGCAGCTCACCCCAGCCACAGCCCAGGTCGAGCACCCGCGCGCCGGGACGTACGTCGAGTCGCCGTAGCAGCAGCGCGGCGTGCTCCTCGGACAGGGGTGTGTTCCAGCGCATCCGCGCGTAGCGGCTGTCGGCGAGGTTGTCGGTTGCCTGCATGCGTCGAGGGTGTCAAGTCATGATTCGCTTCGCACGTCGGGTCCGGTGTCCTGTCGTACGGCAGGATCGGTCAGGTGGGGGCGCAGCAGGCGGGGCCGTTTCGGCGGCCGACACCGCAGGAGGTGGCGGCGGCCGCCGGGCGGGGCCTGCCGGACGTGATCGGGCCCGGCCTGCGGGTGCTGTTCTGCGGCTTCAACCCGGGCCTCTACTCCGCCGCCGTGGGGCTGCCCTTCGCGCGTAAGGGAAGCCGGTTCTGGCCGGCCCTGCACGGTGCGGGCTTCACCGACCGGCAACTGCACCCGTGGGAGCACGACGAGTTGCTGCGCCACGGCCTGGGCATCACCAGCCTCAGCAACCGGGCCACCGCGCGCGCCGACGAGCTGACCTCGGCGGAGCTGGTGGCCGGGGTGACCGGGTTGGCGGTGAAGGCCGAGCGGTACCGGCCGCGGTGGGTGGCCATCCTCGGAGTGACCGCGTACCGGATCGCCTTCGTCCGGCCCCGGGCAGGCCTGGGGCCACAGTCGCAGCGGCTGGGCCCGGCCCGGGTGTGGGTGCTGCCGAACCCGAGTGGTCTGAACGCGCACTTCCCGTTGCCGGCCTTGACGGCCGAGTTCGCCAAGCTGCGCCAGGAGATCTAGGCGCGCTCGGTGGCGACGAGGTCCTGGTAGTACGGCTGCATCGCCGGGTGGTAGTCGTCGAAGTCGGGGCGGGGGGAGCCGTCCCGGGAGGCGACGAGCATGTCCAGGTAGTACTCCCAGCCGGCGCCCACCTCGGCGATGCCCTCCACGCTCGTGAGGTGCTGCACGAACCGCAGCTCGGTGCTGCCGTCGGCCTCGGTCAGCGTCAGCTCCACCAGCCAGGTGCCGTAGCTGTCGACCATCGACACGGTGAGATGCCGCTGCGGTTCGCAGGCGTCGATGCGGACGTCGCACCAGGGCTGCTGCTCCTCGTACGCCATCTGGACCCGGATGGTCCGCCCGGGGGCCGCGTCGCCCTCCCAGGGGCCGAACCAGCGGGCCGTGCGCTCGGGCTCGGTCAGGCTGGCCCAGACGTCCGCCGCCGGGGCGCGGAACGTGCGGGTCAGGACGAGGTCGTGACCGGTGGCGGTGCGGAACAGGCGTCCGGCGGGTGTGCGGGTCATGCCGTGTGCTCCCTTCGGTGTCCCGCCGGGCCGCGGCTGCGGCGCTCTCGGCGGGTGCGGTAGACCTCGGTCTCCAACGCGTCGAGGTGCCGTTCCCACCGGTCGGTGCCGGCGAGCCCGGCGAGCCAGCCGACCAGCGGCGCGAGCGGACCCGGGTCGAGGTGGTAGATCCGTTGCCGGCCGACCAGCTCGTCGCGGACCAGGCCGCTCTCGCGCAGCACCCGCAGGTGGCGGCTGATGGCGGGCCGGCTGATCACGAAGCGTCTAGCGATGTCGCCGGCCGACAGGGATTCGTCGCGCAGCATGGTCAGGATGTGCCGTCGCACCGGGTCCGCGATCGCGGTGACCACCTCGTCCACCGCTGAAGCGTAACCTATGAGTTACATCTCGGCGATATCGGTGCGTCGATGGTGGGCACATGATCACTTGACCTGGCACTCTGTAAGGCATGGCCGCCCTCCTTCGCTCCCGCCTGACCGACTGGACGTTTGTCGTACCCGTGCTCGCCGTCCTGATATTGATGGTCACCTGGGGCCGGAGCCTGCCTGGGCCCGTCATCGTGGTTGTCGCTGTGCTGCTGGGTGGCGCGGTGCTCGCGGCCGTGCACCACGCGGAGGTGGTCGCCCACCGGGTGGGGGAGCCGTACGGGTCGCTTGTGCTCGCCGTCGCGGTCACCGTGATCGAGGTGGCCCTGATCGTCACGCTCATGATCAGCGGGCCGGAGAAGACCCAGTCACTCGCCCGCGACACCGTCTTCGCCGCAGTCATGATCACCTGTAACGGGATACTGGGCCTTTCCCTGCTACTCGGGGCGCTGCGCCGCCGCGTCGCGGTGTTCAATCCGGAGGGCACCGGCGGTGCGCTGGCCACCGTGATCACCCTGGCCACCCTGAGCCTCGTCATCCCGAGCTTCACCACTGCCCGCCCCGGCCCGGAGTTCAGCCCGGCCCAACTCGTCTTCGCCGCCGTGGCGTCGCTGGCCCTGTACGGGCTGTTCGTGCTCGTACAGACCGGCCGGCACCGCGACTACTTTCTGCCGGTCGACAGCCGGGGCAAGGTCATCGAGACCGAGGAGCACGCCAAGCCGCCCACGACCCGCGCGGCGATGGTCAGCCTGGTCCTGCTGCTGGTGGCGCTGGTCGCGGTCGTCGGCGACGCCAAGACGGTCTCCCCGACCATCGAGGCCGGGGTCGCGGCGGCGAACCTGCCGCACGCGTTCGTCGGCGTCATCATCGCCCTGCTGGTGCTTCTGCCGGAGACCCTCGCCGCCGCCCGCGCCGCCCGCCGCGACCGCGTCCAGACCAGCCTGAATCTCGCCCTCGGCTCCGCGATGGCCAGCATCGGCCTGACCATCCCGGCCATCGCGATCGCCTCTATCTGGCTGGACGGCCCGTTACTGCTCGGCCTCGGCGGCACCCAGCTCACGCTGCTCGCGCTGACCGCCGTGACCGCGGTGCTGACCGTCGTGCCGGGCCGGGCCAACGTGCTGCAGGGTGGCGTACACCTGGTGCTGATGGCCGCCTTCGTCTTCCTGGCCGCGAGCCCGTGACGTGCGCCGCCGCCCGCCGGGTCAGCCGGCGGGCGGCGGGTCGCCGAGACGCTCCGCGCGGGCGTACAGGTAGCGCTGCTGCGCCAGGTTCGTCGACCGGGCCGCCGCCATTCGGTACGCCTCCCGTGCCGCGACCCGCTCACCGACCATCTCCCACAGGTGGGCGCGAGCGGCCGGGAGTCGGGGGTCGCCGGCCAACCGCGCGTCGCCGGCCAGCTCGGCGAGCCGTGCCAACCCGTCCGACGGGCCGCGACTCATCGCCACCGCCACCGCGTGGTTGAGCGCCACCACCGGGTTGTCCGAGATGCCCAGCAGCACCTCGTACAGGGCGGTGATCTGCGCCCAGTCGGTGTCCTGCGCACTGGCTGCCTCGTCGTGCACGGCGGCGATGGCGGCCTGCACCTGGTACGCCCCGACCGCCCCGCGCGGCAGCGCCCTGGTGATCAGCGCGGTCCCCTCGGCGATCTGGTCGGCCCGCCACCGGGAACGGTCCTGTTCGGCCATCGGCACCAACTCGCCGTGCGGGCCGATCCGCGCCGGAGCGCGGGCATCGGTGAGCAGCATCAACGCCAGCAGGCCGGTGACCTCGGGATCCTCCGGGAGCAGCCGGTGCACCAGGCGGGTCAGGCGGATCGCCTCGGCGGTCAGGTCGGCGCGCAGCAACCCCGGGCCGGCGGTGC
>NZ_JBSFBM010000277.1:0-8862 GCF_053592955.1 Micromonospora sp. NPDC002411
CGTCGGCCTGTCGTGCCGTCGTTGCGTCGCGCTACCGGTCCGACCATTATGCGTCGCGACCGCGCCCCGCCGTAGCCACCATCGGCCGCTGCCGGGCGGGCACCTCCGTACACCGCACCACCTGCCGGGGCCGCGCCGCCGCGACCCGGGGCACCGCCTGCCGGAGCCGGGCCGCCACGACCCGGGGCACCGCCGCGACCCGGTGCACCGCCGTAGACCGCACCGCCCGCCGCTGCGCCACCACCGTAGACACCGCCCTTACGGTCGGCAGATGCTCGGGGATCATCGGCGGACCGGCCGCCGCGCGGGTCGAGCGGCTCACCATCCGGGTCCGACGAGTCGGAGTCGTCAGCCGGCGGCCGGTTACGGGCCCGGACGATGCCGACGATGCCGGCGGCGACCAGCAGAAGACCGAGCAACCCGACCGCGCCGACCAGGTACGTGATGTCGTCGAAGCTCAGCCCGTCCGTCCAGGACTTCGAGGCGGCCGGCTTGGCAGCAGCCCCGCCGCCCGGTGCCTGTGGCACCGCTGTCGAGCTGGACGGTGTGTAGCTGAGGATGTCGAGGGGCTCGTCTTCGCCGAACCGGGTGGCGTCGGAGACCGTGAGGAACGACTTCCCGTCCGGGGAGTAGCTGATGGCCTCGCCGAACGGGTCGGCCAACGCCGTCACCCGGGGCTTGCCGGTGCTGAGCGCGCCGACGATGTCGCCGCCGCTCACGTCGAACTCGAATGCGTCCGCGTACGTGCGCAGAACCACCCGGGAACCGTCCGGCGACCGGGCCGCGCCGGTGATGGCGATCCGGCCGAACGTGTTGAGCGGGTTCTCCGTCTGCGTCTTCGGCAGGGTGATCTCGCCGGCCTTGCGCATCGGCACCGGCTCGGTGTCGCCGCTCTTCAGAGCCGTCGCGGGGGTGTAGATCTCGGCCTTGCCGCTGGTCACCTTCGTGATGATCAGCGGCTTGCCGTCGTCGCCGATGAGCAGGGCCTCGGCGTCGTGCGGTTTCGCCTCGGGATAGGCGAGCCGGTGCAACGTCGGTTGCTTGTTGCCGCTGACCGGCATCGACCAGAGCGCGATGCGTGTGCGGCGGGTCTTCGAGTCCGCGTTGTCGCCGATGTCGGCGATCCAGAGGGTGTTGCCGTCCTTGGAGAGAGCGAGGTCCTCGGTGTCGGCCGGGCCCTGCCCCGAGTAGCGGACCGGCTCCTTCGAGATCTTGCACTTGCTGTCGAGGAAGAAGACCCGCTTACGTGCCACGTTCTCGGTGCCGTCGTTGACGACGATGTAGCCACTCTTGGTCGCGACCAGCCCGGACAGCTCCCGCAGGCGCTCGTCGGTGATCGTGCACCGCTTCTGCCCGGGAGCGGCAGCGGACAACCCGGGGGCGGGAGCCGCCACTGCGACTCCGGAGAGCGCCACGGTTGCCCCGAGCAGGCCGAGGGCAACCGTGACCGAGGAAACAACGCGGCGCATTCGGTCAGTGTCGCATGCCGCGCGTTTCCGGTGGATGACGCCGTGGTCGCTCAGGACCGGACGCCGGCCACCTGACTCTCCCGCTGGACCTCGAAGGGCGCCAGCTCCGCAGCCAGCTCCGCGCCGACCCGGACGTGCAGCAGCGTGCCCTCCGGCAGGTGCGACGTGCTGAGCACGTCACCCGTGCGGTGCACCCGTGCCACCAGGTCGCCCCGGTCGTACGGAAGCACGGCCCGGACCTCCACGGCCGGGCGGGGCAGCCGCTCCTCGATCGCCGCGCGCAGCCCGTCGATGCCCCGACCCGAGTGCGCGGACACGAAGATCGCGTCCGGCCAGAGCCGCTTGAGCCGCAGCAGGGTGTCCTCGTCGGCCGCGTCGGTCTTGTTGACCACCAACAGCTCGGGGAGCCGGTCGGCGCTGACCTCGGCGAGCACCGCGTGGACCGCCCGGACCTGCTCCTCCGGATCCGGGTGGGTGCCGTCGACGACGTGCACCACCAGATCCGCCTCCGCGACCTCCTCGAGCGTCGAGCGGAACGCCTCGACGATCTGGTGCGGCAGGTGCCGGACGAAGCCGACGGTGTCGGAGAGGGTGTAGAGCCGCCCGTCCGAGGCGGTGGCCTTGCGGGTGGTCGGGTCCAACGTCGCGAACAGCGCGTTCTCCACCAGCACACCCGCACCGGTCAGCCGGTTGAGCAGGCTGGACTTGCCGGCGTTCGTGTAACCCGCGATGGCCACGGCAGGGACCGAGTTGCGCGTGCGTCGGGCGCGCTTGGTGACGCGTACCGTGCGCATGCTCTTGATCTCGCGCCGCAGTCGGGAGATGCGGTGGCGGATACGCCGCCGGTCGGTCTCCAGCTTGGTCTCACCGGGACCACGCACACCCACACCGCCACCGGCGCCGCCACCCCGGCCGGAACCACCCGTCTGCCGGGAGAGCGTCTCACCCCAACCACGCAGCCGGGGCAGCAGGTATTCGAGCTGGGCCAGCTCGACCTGCGCCTTACCTTCCTTGCTCTTGGCGTGCTGGGCGAAGATGTCGAGGATCAGCGCCGTCCGGTCGACAACCTTGACCTTGGTGCGCTGCTCCAGGTTGCGCAGCTGCGACGGCGACAGCTCACCGTCGCAGATGACAGTGTCGGCGCCGCTGGCCAGCACCACCGCGCTGAGGTCGTCGACCTTGCCGCGGCCGATGTAGGTGGCCGGGTCGGGCCGGGTGCGGCGCTGGATGAGCCCTTCGAGCACCTGCGAACCGGCGGTCTCCGCCAGCGCGGCAAGCTCGGTCAGGGAGTTTTCTGCGTCGGTCACCGTGCCGTCGGTCCAGACACCCACCAGGACCACCCGCTCCAGCCGCAGCTGGCGGTATTCCACCTCGGTGACGTCGCTGAGCTCGGTAGAGAGGCCTGGGACGCGCCGGAGAGACTGCCGCTCCGACAGGTCCAGCTCGCCGGTGGTGACGTCGTCGAACTCGTCCTCGACGGGGACGAAGCTCTCCTGGTTCCGCAAGCGGTTCTCCTGTCCGTTTTGATAAGTAGAACGTAATCCTGACATGACACAACGCCGAACGCACCTGCTATATGCCCATGGTGAAGGTCGCCAAAAGTGGGGCCGAATGCTGGTCGGGGTCGACAACCCGGTAGAAATGCGGGCGGCGGCCGAACGGCCGCACAGCCGTGACGGAGGGATCCCGTGGCCATCACCCGACTGCCCAGCGCCGGATTTTCGATCACCATCCGGATCGCCGTAACCGCGGACGCCTCCTCGATCGGCCGGCTCACCACCTCCGTCGGCGAGGCCGGGGCGATCGTCACGGCGCTGGACGTGGTGGACTCCGACCCGACCAACGTGATCGTCGACCTGACCTGCGACACCGCCGACGCCGGTCACGCCGACCAGGTCGTCGAGGCGCTGACCGCGCTGGACGGCGTTGACGTGCGCAAGGTGTCGGACCGCACGTTCCTCCTGCACCTGGGCGGCAAGATCGAGGTGACGTCGAAGGTCGCGCTGCGCAACCGCGACGAGCTGTCCCGGGCGTACACCCCGGGGGTTGCCCGGGTCTGCATGGCGATCGCCGAGAACCCGGCGGACGCCCGGCGGCTGACCATCAAGCGGAACACCGTCGCGGTGGTCAGTGACGGTTCCGCGGTGTTGGGTCTGGGCAACCTGGGCCCGGCCGCGTCGCTGCCGGTGATGGAGGGCAAGGCGGCGCTGTTCAAGCGCTTCGGCGGGGTGGACGCCTGGCCGGTGGTGCTGGACACCCAGGACACCGACGAGATCGTGCAGATCGTCAAGGCGATCGCGCCGGCCTACGGCGGGATCAACCTGGAGGACATCGCCGCGCCGCGCTGCTTCGAGATCGAGGCCCGGCTGCGCGAGGCGCTGGACATCCCGGTCTTCCATGACGACCAGCACGGCACCGCGATCTGCGTGCTGGCCGCGCTGACCAACGCGCTGCGGGTCGTGGGCAAGGAGCTCAAGGACGTGCGGGTGGTCGTCTCCGGTGCCGGCGCCGCCGGCACCGCGATCATGAAGCTGCTGCTGCGCCAGGGCGTCGGCGACATCATCGCGTACGACCGGCAGGGCGCCCTGCACCGTGGGCTGACCGGGCTCAACTCGGCGTGGCAGTGGCTGGCGGAGAACACCAACAAGGAGAACTACTCGGGTGACCTGCCGGGTGCGATCCGGGGTGCCGACGTGTTCATCGGTGTGAGCGCGCCGAACCTGCTCACCGGCGACGACATCGCCCAGATGGCGAAGGACTCGATCGTCTTCGCCCTCGCCAACCCGGACCCGGAGGTCGACCCGCGGGAGGCGCGCAAGCACGCCGCGGTGGTCGCCACCGGCCGTTCGGACCAGCCGAACCAGATCAACAACGTGCTCGCCTTCCCCGGGGTGTTCCGCGGCATGCTGGACGCGCACGCCGAGGAGTTCACCGAGGAGATGGCGATCGCGGCCGCCCAGGCCATCGCCGACGTGGTGGGCGAAGAAAAGATCAACCCGACGGTGATCGTGCCGAGCGTCTTCGACTCCCGGGTCGCCCCGGCCGTCGCCGCCGCCGTCCGCGCCGCCGCGCACAACCCCAGCCCGCTGCCGGCCGCCGACCCGGGCCCGGCAGACCTCCCGGAGATCGCCGCCACCGCCAGCGCGACCCCCTGACCCACACTCCCCCGCCGAGCCCTGGCTCAGCGAGCCCCGGTTGATCAAGAGGTTTGCGTCAGGAAGAGCGTGGATTCTGACGCAAACCTCTTGATCACCGAAGCAGGGCGGCGGGGTCGATCTCGCCGGTCGCTACCAGGACGGCGGGTCCGGAGAGCCAGCAGGAGTCGGCCGTCACGGTGACCGTCAGGCGGCCGCCGGGGACGTCCACCGCCACCACACCGGTGTCCCGGCCGGCGTCGCGCAGGGCCACCGCGCCCACCGCGCAGGCGCCGGTGCCGCAGGACAGGGTCTCGGCGCTGCCTCGCTCGTACACCCGCATCAGCGTGTGCCCGTCGGTGGCGTCGACCGGGTCGCCCGCCACGATGAA
Organism: Micromonospora sp. NPDC002411; assembly: GCF_053592955.1. Lineage (NCBI taxonomy): Bacteria > Bacillati > Actinomycetota > Actinomycetes > Micromonosporales > Micromonosporaceae > Micromonospora > Micromonospora sp. NPDC002411. The sequence goes on from NZ_JBSFBM010000277.1 coordinate 4,995, forward strand.
CTCCACGTTCACCCCGCTCGGGAAGACCTCCGGGTCGTACCCGGGAGCCTTCGTCAGATCCAGCGCGGACAACTCCACACCGGTGGGCAGGACACAGACCAGGTGCGGGTTACCGATGTCCACGGCAGTGCCGGTCAGGGTCAGTTCGCCGAGGGTGGCGGTCGACTCGTCGTACACCCGGGGGCGGCGCATCTCGACGGACACGGCGTCGCCCTCGACCAGCGCGCGCACGACGCCGGCCCGGGTCGCCACCGGCAACGCCGCGCCGGCGGGCGTCGCCAAGCCGGTGTCCAGCAGGTACCGCACGAAGACCCGGGCGCCGTTGCCGCACATCTCGGCGAACGAACCGTCGGCGTTCCAGTAGTCCATGAACCACTCGGCCTCGCCGGCCAACCCGGCACCGTCCGGGTGTTTGGCCGCGCGGACCACCCGCAGCACGCCGTCCGCGCCGATGCCCCTCCGCCGGTCACAGAGCGCCGCGACCAACTCCGGGGTCAGGTCGAGCTGACCGTCCGGGTCGGGAAGGAGGACGAAGTCGTTGCCGGTGCCGTGGCCCTTGGTGAACTCCACGCACCCATCATCGCGCAGCGGCCGGCACCAGGCGCAGGGCGGCCCCGATCAGGTCCGGCGTCGCCGAGTCCAACCAGTGGATCCGCGGATCCCGCCGGAACCAGGACCGCTGCCGGCGGACGAAGCGCCGGGTCGCCCGAACCGTCTCGTCGTGCGCCTGCGACTCGGTCAGCTCACCGGCGAGCATCCGCAACACCTGCTGGTAGCCGAGCGCCCGACTCGCCGTCCGCCCCTCCGGCAACCCGCGCCCGACCAGCTCACGGGTCTCCGGCACTAGGCCGTCGGCCCACATCCGGTCGACCCGCAGCGCGATCCGCTCGTCCAACAGCCCGGTGTCCAGGTCGACGCCGAGCTGCACCGACGGGTAGTACGGCGTGGGCTGCGGCAGCGAGGCCGTGAACGGCGCTCCGGTGAGCTCGATCACCTCCAGGGCCCGCACGATCCGCCGGCCGTTGCCGGGCAGGATGCCCTCGGCGGCGGCCGGGTCGGCGGCACGCAGCCGCGCGTACAGCGGCGCCGGGCCGACCTCCGCCAACTCTCGTTCCAGCCGCTCCCGCAGCACCGCGTCGGTGCCGGGGAACTCGAACCGCTCCAGCACCGCCCGCACGTACAGCCCCGACCCACCGACCAGCAGCGGCACCCGCCCCCGGGCCAGGATGTCGTCGACCGCCGCGCGGGCCAACCGCTGGTACTCCGCGACACTCGCCGGCTCGGTGACCTCCCAGATGTCCAGGAGGTGATGCGGCACCCCGTCGCGCTCGGCGACTGTCAGCTTGGCGGTGCCGATGTCCATGCCCCGGTAGAGCTGCATCGAGTCGGCGTTCACCACCTCCCCGCCCAGGGCGTGCGCCAACGCGATGCTCAACGCCGACTTACCCGCCGCGGTCGGGCCAACCACCGCGACGACCGTACCGCTGGTCACACCCGCTCCCAGGACGCCACGAAGTAGGCGACCCCATAGGGAGCCGCATGGTGCAACAGCTCACCGCGCCACCCGCCGCCAGCCGCCCGGGCCGCGCCAGCCAGCACCTGCCAGGGCGCACGACCGGCGGCCTTCAGCTCCGCGGACACCACCGGGTCCAGGTCGAGCAGGACGTCCAGGTCCGCGTCGGCCAGCGCCGCCGCAACCCCCTGGTCGTACGGGAGGGCGCGTGGGTCGTCGTACCCGGGTGACGTCACTCCCCGGCACGCCGAACCGTCCCCGAGTACCAGCAACGCCACCCGTTCACCGGTGGCGGCGACCTCGTCGGCGAGCACCGCCAGCTCGGCCGGGCCCGCGTCGGCGACCACCTGCACTGCGGTGACCGTCGGCGTGCTGGTCGGCGGTGCGCCGACCGGCGGTGCGCTGTTCGAGGTTGCGCTCGTCGACGGTGTGCCGACCGGCGGCGTGCTGGTCGGCACTGTGCTGGCTGGCGGCGGCGTCTCGTGGCGGGTCAGCAGCCACGCGCCGATGGTCAGGCTCAACGGCAGCACCGCACCCCGGTCGGGCTGACCGGGAGCCAACGGCACGTCCAGGTCGACACCCCAGGGCTGTAGAGAACCGGTGGCCGGAGTGCGGATCGGACCGGTCACCGGCCCGGTCCCGAGCAGCACCACGCTGTCCGGACCGACGGCCAGCAAGCGGCGTACGGCGGTGTCGCAGGCCGCCCGAAGGTCGTCCAACTCGGGGGCCGCGGAGCCGGCCACCTCGGGCACGAGCAGGGGCGGATGCGGACAGACAGCGGCGGCGACCAGTGGCACCCGTTCACCGTAGCGGGAATCCCCGGTGCGTCTCCGCGCCGATCCGGTCATTCGGCCCCTAGGACACCGTATGGTCACGGTCGGCGATAGGCGCTCGACGCGGACCGGGTGAGACCTGTGACAATGCCGGAAGCAACTTGGCTGCGCCGTGGCGGCGACGGGGGTTCGTTCCCTCGACGCCGGGAGAACGAGGATGGGCACATGAGCGACTGGACTGCCTTCGGACGGGTGGACGCGGACGGCACCGTGTACGTCAAGACCACCGAGGGCGAGCGGGTGGTCGGATCCTGGCAGGCGGGTGCGCCGGAGGAAGGCCTGGCACACTTCGCGCGCCGCTTCGCCGATCTGGTCACCGAGGTGGACCTGACCGAAGCACGGCTCAAGTCGGGTGCGGCGGATGCCGGGCACTCGCTGACCACGATCCGGCGGATCCGCACCACGCTGCCCGAGGCCAACGTGGTCGGCGACATCGACGCCCTGACCGCTCGTCTGGACAAGCTGGCGACCCTCGCCGAGGAGAAGGCCGGCGAGGCGCGCGCCGCCCGGGACGCCGCTCGCGGCGAAGCCCTGGCCCGCAAGACCGCGCTGGTCGAGGAGGCCGAGAAGCTCGCCGCCGAGTCCACCGGCTGGAAGACCGCCGGCGACCGGCTCAAGGAGATCCTCGACGAGTGGAAGACCATCCGTGGGGTCGACAAGAAGGCCGACGGTGAGCTATGGAAGCGGTTCGCCGCCGCCCGGGACGGCTTCACCCGACGTCGTGGCGCCCACTTCGCCTCTCTGGACTCGCAGCGCAAGCAGGCGCAGACCGCCAAGGAGGAGCTGGTCGCCCAGGCGGAGAAGCTCCAGGAATCCACCGACTGGGCCGCCACCGCCAACCAGCTCAAGGACCTGATGACCCAGTGGAAGGCCGCGCCGCGCGCCTCCAAGGAGGCCGAGCAGAAGCTCTGGGAACGATTCCGGGGTGCGCAGGACGCCTTCTTCAGCCGGCGCAGTGAGGTCTTCTCCGCCCGGGACAACGAGCAGCGCGGCAACCTGGAGCGCAAGCAGGCCCTGCTCGCCGAGGCCGAGGCGTTGGACATCGACGCCGACCCGAAGGGCGCCCAGGCCAAGCTGCGCGAGATCCAGGCGCAGTGGCACGAAGCCGGCCGGGTCCCCCGCGAGGCGGCGGCCGGGCTGGAGCGCCGACTGCGTGTCATCGACGACAAGGTCCGCGACGTGATGGACTCGGCGTGGCGCCGCACCACCAAGGAGGACAACCCGCTGCTCGCCCAGATGCGGGCACAGGTGGCGGAAGCCGAGGACCGGCTGGCTCGGGCGCAGAGCGCCGGGGACGCACGCCGGATCAAGGAAGCCGAGCAGGCGCTCGCCTCCAAGCGGCAGTTCCTCCAACTCGCCGAGCAGGCTGGCTGAGCTGACGTCTTCCGGAGCCCCCGGCCCCCTCACGGGGACCGGGGGCTCCCGCGTATCCAGGCCGTCCCCGTTCGCCCCGCCCCGCGCCGCCCCGCCCCGCGCCGCCGCGCCGCCGCGCCGCGCCCAAGATCCGCACAACTTCCCGGAT
>NZ_JBSFBM010000278.1:0-8846 GCF_053592955.1 Micromonospora sp. NPDC002411
GTCCTGCCACTCGCGGACCCGCAGGTAGTTCAGGTACTCCGCCTTGCACATCCGGCGGAACGCGCTGGACGACAGCTCTCGCTGCTGCTCCCGCACCACTCGCCCCGGCGGTCACCGGACGGCCGGTCACCCGGGACAGGTCCCGGGCCACCGCGCGAGCGCTGCCACCCGCGTCCTGCCCGGGCAGCATCAGCACCACCCGGCCGTCGCGCGCCGCCGCCAGTCCGCCGCGCGCCGAGGCGTACGTGGTGGCCCAGGACAGCACCCGCTGCCGAGCCGAGCCGGTCGCGGCGATCGCGTCGTCGCCCACCGCCACCAGCACGTGCGGCGCGTCCAGGTCCACCCCGAGCCGACGGGCCCGGCTGCGCAACGCGTCGGTGTCCCGCAGCGGGCGGGCGATCAGGTCGTCCAGTAGCTCGCCACGGACCCGACCCTCCGCCTCCGCGACCGTCCGACGGAACAACAGCAACAGCGCGGTCACCAGCGCGGCGCGCTCCAGGATCCGCTGATCGGCGTCGACCAGCTCGTCGTCCGGACGCAGCACCAGGGCGCCCAGGTTCTCCGCGCCCGCCACCACCGCCGCATACCAGAGCGGGCTGCGGCGCACGCTGCGCCCCTCGGTGCGCGACGCCGCCACCGCCTCGACGATGTCCGCCCGGTCCGGCTCGTCGATCTCGCCCACCCGGGCCAGCAGTCGGCCCTCGGCGTCCAGCGCCAGCAGCGCGCCGCCCAGCACCTCGGTCACCGCGGCCGCCACGTCCTCCACACCGCCGCCGCGCAGCACCAGCGCCGTCATCCGGTCGTGTGCCGCCGCCGCCCGCTCCACCGAGCTGCTGTGCGCCCGGATGGTGGTGTTCGCCGCCGACAACTCGGCCAACGCCGAGCGGGTCTCGGTGAGCAGCCGGGCGGTGTCGATCGCCACCGCGGCGTGCGCGGCGAGGGAGACCAGCAGCGCCACCTCCTCCCGGACGAACGGCCGGGCCGAACGGTTCGCCGCGTAGAGCACACCGATCGAGGTGGAGCCGAGCCGCAGCGGCACCCCGAGGATCGCGACGAGGCCCTCCTCCCCGACCCCGGCGTCGATCTCGCCGGTGTGGTGGAAGCGCGCGTCCTCGCCGTAGTTCGCGGTGACGTACGGAGCCCCGGACTGGGCCACCAGGCCACCGAGGCCGGCGCCCATCGGCAACCGGAGCCGCTGGAACCGGGCCGAGACCGACCCGTCGGTCACCCGCATGTAGGTGTCGCCGCGCTCGTCGTCGTTCAACGTCATGTAGGCCACGTCGGCGCCGAGCAGATTGCGGGCCCGGTGCACGATCGCCCGCAGCACGTCGTCCAGGTCGCGTAGCCCGGCCAGGTCGCTGACCGTGTCGTACAGGCCGGACAGCTCCGTCTCGCGGCGGCGGCGGCGCTCCAACAACGCGCGTACCCGCAACGCCACCGACCTGGCCTGCTCCAGCTCGGCCAGCCGATCGGGCGGCAACCCGGCGGCGCGCGCGGCCACCAACGGCCCCTCGAACTCGACCGCCGCGGCCTCCCGCGCGAGCAGTTCCAGGAACTCCACCGGCGATGACATGGTCGACATTGTGCTCGGGCCCACTAGTTGGCCGTCCAGCCCCCGTCGAGGGCGATCGACGCGCCGGTGATGAACGCCGCGGGCGGCGAGCAGAGGTACGCCAGCAGCTCGGCCACCTCCTCCGGCTCGATCAGTCGCTTGATCGCGGCACGGGCCAGCATGATCTTCTCGATCACCTCGGTCTCGTCGATGCCGTGGCTGACCGCCTGGTCGGCGATCTGGCTCTCCACCAGCGCCGTGCGCACGTACGCCGGGTTGATGCAGTTGGCCGTCACCCCGTGCGCGGCGCCCTCCAGGGCGACCACCTTCGACAGCCCTTCCAGAGCGTGCTTGGCCGAGACGTACGCAGCCTTGTACGGCGAGGCACGCAACCCGTGCACCGAGGAGATGTTGACGACACGACCCCAACCCCGGGCGTACATGTGGGGCAGAGCCCGGCGGATCAGCAGGAACGGCGCCTCCACCATGACCCGCTGGATGTACTCGAAGCGCTCGACCGGAAAGTCCTGAAGCGGCGCGACGTGCTGAAGCCCGGCGTTGTTCACGATGATGTCCACGTCCACGTCGAGGCGGTCCACCGCCGCCGCGTCGGACAGGTCCACACCCTCGGCCCGGCCGCCAGCCTCGGCGGCCACCGCCTTTGCCGCCTCCAGGTTGCGGTCCACCACGAGCACCTTCGCGCCGGCCGCACCCAGCCGCAGGGCGCACGCCCGCCCGATGCCACTGCCACCCCCGGTCACCAGGGCGGTCCGGCCAGCGAGGTCAACCTGTACGACGTGGGGGACCGCCACGGGTTCTGCCGTCATGGCGCAAGAAGTTACGAGCTGTGCCCTCCCCGGCACATGGGTCGGCGACACATACTCCAGGGCGAAGCTGTGTGGCCCGCTGGGCCCTCGCCACCCGCTGCCCACCTGCCCTCGCCGCCCGCCCGCCGCGCCGCAAGATCGCCGCGTGCGCCGTGAGATCGCGCAACATCCAGGATGTAGTGGCATCCCGGCGTTCCGTGGCCACTACATCCTGGATCGAGCGTGACCTTGACGGCTGCGGGCGTTCCGACCCCACTCCCGGCCGGCCAGCGAAGGCGTCCGTCCTCAAGATCCGCGCAACAACGGTGATGGTGCTGCCTCCCGCGACCCGGAGGCAGCACCATCCGGGACGTTGCGCGGATCTTGGGCGCGGGGTGCGGGGTGCGGGGTGCGGAGGGCGTGTCCCGTGGGGCTGGCGGGAAGGGCGACGGTTAGGGTGTCGAACACACGTACTGCTGACGGCTGGGGGAGGAGGCGGCGTGCGCGTGCTCGGTGTCGACCCGGGGTTGACCCGGTGTGGTGTGGGCGTGGTCGAGGGTGTGCCCGGGAGGCCCTGCACTCTGGTCGCGTACTACGTGGTCTACACCGACCCGGCCGACGAGTTGCCGCTGCGCCTGCTGCACCTGGACCAGTCGTTGACCAAGCTGGTCGCGGAGCACCAGCCGGAGAGCGTCGCCGTCGAGCGGGTGTTCAGCCAGCACAACGTGCGGACGGTGATGGGTACCGCGCAGGCCAGCGGCATCGCCGTGTTGGCCGGGGCGCGCGCCGGGTTGCCCGTGCAGACGTACACCCCGAGTGAGGTGAAGGCGGCCGTGACCGGTTCCGGTCAGGCCGACAAGGCGCAGATGACCGCGATGGTGACCCGGTTGCTGCGGCTGGCCGAGCCACCGAAGCCGGCCGACGCCGCCGACGCGCTGGCGTTGGCGATCTGCCATATCTGGCGTGGCGGAACCCGCTCGAAGTTGGCGGCGGCGGCCGATCGGGCACGACGAGGAGGAGCACGATGATCGCCAGCGTGCGCGGCACGGTGACCGCGACGGGTCCGGACCAGGCTGTGATCGAGGTCGGCGGTGTCGGTCTGGCCGTGCACTGCGCCCCGGGGACGCTCGCGGACCTGCGGGTCGGCCAGGTCGCCCGGCTCGCCACCAGCCTCATCGTGCGGGAAGACTCGCTGACCCTCTACGGCTTCGCCGACGACGACGCCAAGTCGCTGTTCGAGCTGCTCCAGACCGCGAGTGGGGTGGGCCCGCGCCTGGCCCAGGCGGTGCTGGCCGTGCACACCCCGGACGCGGTACGCAAGGCGATCGCCAACGCCGACACGGCGGCGCTGACCCGGGTGCCCGGCATCGGTAAGAAGGGTGCCGAGCGTCTGGTGCTGGAGCTGCGCGACCGGATCGGTCCGGTGCCGATCGGTGCCGACGGTGCGGCCGGCGTGACCGGCGGCGCCTGGCCGGACCAGGTCCGGCAGGCACTCGTCGGGCTGGGCTGGACGGCCGGTCAGGCCGATCAGGCGGTGGCCGCCGTGGCGGAGACGATCGACGGTCCGACGCCGCCGGTACCGGTCCTGCTCAAGCAGGCCATCCGCCTGCTGGGCCGTACCCGATGAGTGAGACCGACGGGCTCGTCTCGGCGTACGTCAGCGACGCCGACCGGGACGCGGAGGCGACGGTCCGGCCGAAGCGGTTGGCCGAGTTCATCGCCCAGGACCGGGTACGCGACCAGCTCGACCTGTTGTTGCAGGGCGCGATGCGCCGGGGTTCGCCGCCGGACCACATCCTGCTCTCCGGCCCTCCGGGGCTGGGCAAGACGAGTCTGGCCAACATCGTCGCCGCCGAGTTGGGTGCGGGCATCCGGGTGACCAGCGGCCCTGCCATCGAGCGGTCCGGTGATCTGGCGGCCATCCTGACGAGTCTCGCCGAGGGCGACGTGCTCTTCATCGACGAGATCCACCGCATCGCGCGGCCGGCGGAGGAGTTGCTCTACAGCGCGATGGAGGACTTCCGGGTCGACGTGGTGGTCGGCAAGGGTCCGGGGGCGACGGCGATCCCGTTGGACGTCGAACCGTTCACCCTGGTCGGTGCGACGACCCGTTCGGGCCTGTTGACCGGGCCGATGCGGGACCGGTTCGGTTTCGTCGCGCACCTCGACTTCTACGCCCCGGCTGATCTGGAGACGTTGCTGCACCGTTCGGCGCGGATCCTCGGCGTGCCGATCACCGCCGAGGGCGCTGCCGAGGTCGCCGGACGGTCCCGGGGCACGCCCCGGATCGCCAACCGGTTGTTGCGCCGCGTCCGGGACTACGCGGAGGTGCGGGCCGACGGGGTGGTCAATCTTGAGACCGCCCGTGCCGCGTTGACGGTGTACGACGTGGACGCGCTCGGTCTGGACCGGCTGGACCGCGCGGTGTTGACCGCGTTGGTCGACTCGTTCCGGGGAGGTCCGGTGGGCCTGTCCACACTGGCGGTGGCGGTGGGGGAGCAGCCGGACACGGTGGAGGAGGTCTGCGAGCCGTTCCTGGTCCGGGCTGGTCTGTTGGCCCGTACGCCACGGGGGCGGGTGGCTACGGAGGCAGCTTGGCGGCATCTGGGGCGAACTCCGCCGAATGGTACATTTGGTGCAGATAGTCCGCCGGTGCCCGATCTGTTCTCCTTGGATACCGATCAGGCGTGATGTGAACGTGATCTGTGCCGCATTCGGTGTTCTCAGGTGCAGGGTTTAGACTTCGCCGCGGTCTGTACAGGACGTGAGAATCCGCCTCCGCTCCGGCACCCCCGGGTGCCGGGAAGGCGGCCAAGGGAAGGTCAGTAACCGTGCATTACGCAGCAGCGGGTGGCGGGGCCGGCGGTTTCACGCCGATCCTGATGATCGCCCTGCTCTTCGGTGTCATGTATTTCATGATGATCCGGCCCCAGCAGAAGCGCCGCAAAGAGGCGGAGGCGATGCAGTCCAACCTCGGCCCCGGCGACGAGGTCGTGACCATCGGTGGGCTCTACGGCACGGTCACCGGCATCGAGGACGACACCGTCCTGATCGAGGTCGCACCTGGCGTGCAGACCCGCTACGCCCGTCCGGCCATCGCCCGGGTCGTCACCCGCGCGGAGTTGCCGAGCGAGCCGGTCACCGAGGACGCGGACACCGCCAAGGACTGACCGTCTTCTCCCGGGGTGGTGGTCCGGCGTACGGCCGGCCCACCCGCCTTCCGGGTCACCGCCCCCGACGGGGCAGCGGACGAGACGTGAAAACTGGATAGTTGGGTCGACGCCGGGCGTCGGCACGTTCCCGTGACCGTCGGCGATGCACGCCGCCCGGTCCTCGTGCCGGCATCTCGTCGGCTCAAGGCAGACCCGTCGGGCGGGATCACCGGCCCGACACCGCCGTCGCTGCGCAGAGCGGCGCGACCGTACAGGGAGACAGGACAGCCGTGGCACCACCTCAGGGACAGATGCGCCCCGGGCGGCAGCTCGCCGTGCTCGGGTTCATCTTCGTGGTCCTCTATCTTTTGGTGTTCTTCGCCGGCGCCAACGGCAGCTTCAAGGACCGGCTCGAGCCAAAGCTCGGCCTGGACCTGATCGGCGGCACCCGGATGACGCTGGAGGCGACCAACTCCATCGACGGCAAGCCGCCGACGGCGGAGAACCTCGAGGAGGCCCGGCAGATCATCGAGAACCGGGTCAACGGGCTCGGCGTTGCCGAGGCCGAGGTGGTCACCGAGGGCAACCGGAACATCGTCATCTCCCTGCCCGGTGAGAACCGGAACCTCGACGAGGTGGGCAGCGCGGCCGAGCTGCGCTTCCGCAAGGTGCTGAAGGCGGCGGACGGCAGCGGGACGATCGCCGCGCCGCCGGCCGCCACGCCGACCCCGTCGGGCAGTGCCGCTCCGACCCCGTCCGGCGGCGCGACCCCGACCCCGTCGGGCAGCGGTGCGCCGAAGGCGACGTCGTCGCCCAGCGGCGGTCAGGGCGGAATGGCCCCCGCGTCGCCCAGCGCCACGCCGACGCCCTCCGCGTCCGCCTCGCCGAGCGCCGCCACGCCGACGCCGAGCGCCAGCGCAGAGCCGGTGTCGGCCAGCATCGAGGAGCAGCGCAAGGCCGTCGAGCAGAAGGTCGGCGCCGCCGCCTGGCAGGCCGCCAACGGGCTGCAGGCCCCGGCCGACCTGACCGCCGACCCGTCCCTCGGTGACAAGCTCAAGCCGTTCGGCACGCTGTCGCCGCAGGAGGTGGCGGTGCTGCCGGCGCAGATGCAGTTCAACGTGCCGACGATCGGCTGCCCGACGCAGCTCGACAAGCGCCCGCCGGCGTCGATCTCCGACCCGAAGCAGCAGGTCGTCGCCTGCGAGGGCGGCGCCTCGAAGTACCTGCTCGACCAGGCCAAGGTGCTCGGCACCGACGTGGACGACGCCGACGCGGTGCTCGACCAGACCAACTCCTGGGTCGTCAGCCTGGACTTCACCGGCGACGGTCAGAGCAAGTGGACCGCGCTGACCCGCGAGTCGTTCAACAACGAGGGCCAGGCCTGCGACGCGACCGCGCTGGGCCAGGACGGCAAGTGCCGGGTGGCCGTCGTGCTGGACAACGAGATCGTCTCCTCTCCGGAGATCCAGGGTGTGCTGACCGGCAACTCCCAGATCACCGGCAACTTCAACCAGAAGGACGCCAGCGCGCTCGCCGGCCAGCTCCGCTACGGCGCGCTCCCGGTGACCTTCAAGCAGCAGGAGGCGCAGAACGTCACCGCCACGCTCGGCGCAAGCCACCTGCGTGCCGGTCTGCTCGCTGCCGGCATCGGCATGCTGCTGGTCATCATCTACTCGTTCTTCTACTACCGGCTGCTCGGCTCGGTGATCTTCCTGAGCCTCATCCTCTCCGCGCTGCTGGTCTTCGGCGCGCTGGTGGTGCTCGGCCGGCAGATCGGCTTCACGCTCACCCTCGCCGGCATCGCCGGCATGATCGTCTCACTAGGTGTAGCGGCGGACTCGTTCGTCATCTACTTCGAACGATTGAAGGACGAGATCCGGGAGGGGCGCAGCCCGCGTAGCGCGGTGCCCCGCGCCTGGATCCGGGCCCGCCGGACGATCATCTCGGCCAACGCGATCACCCTGCTCTCCGCTGTGGTGCTCTACGTGGTCTCGGTCGGCACGGTCAAGGGCTTCGCCTTCGCGCTCGGTCTGGCCACCGTGCTGGACCTGGTCGTGGTCTTCCTCTTCCGCCACCCGATCATGACGATGTTCGCCCGGACCCGGGCGTTCCTGTCCCCGCGGGTCAGCGGTCTGGGCCGGGCACTCCCGGCTCGCAACCAGCCGACTCAGCAGCCCCGCAACCCGCGCGCCAAGGAGGCCTGAGATGGCTCAAAACGGTCTGGCGAGCCGTCTCTACAACGGTGAGGCCGGTCTCAACATCGTCGGCCGGCGCAAGCTCTGGTTCGGCGTCGCCGGGGTCCTGGTCCTGATCGCGATCCTCAGCTTCTCGATCCGCGGTTTCAGCCTGGGCATCGAGTTCGCCGGCGGTAACTCGTTCCAGGTGCCGGCGAGCGTCGGCACCCTGGACGACGCCGAGCGGGAGGTGGACGCGGCTCTCGCCGCGGAGAACACCGGTGCCCACGTGGTCACCGCGCAGAAGGTCGGCGGCCCCGGTGGCGACTCCTACGAGCTGCGTACCGGGCAGCTCAGCGCCGAGCAGGCCAACGCGGTCAAGGCGCAGATCGCCCAGGACCTCGGCATCAGCGAGGACCAGATCAGCGGCAACCAGGTCAGCGAGGCGTGGGGCAGCCAGGTCACAGAGCGCGCCGTGCTCGGTCTGGTCATCTTCATCGCGCTGGTGATGGTCTACCTGATCCTGCGCTTCGAGTGGCGGATGGCCGTTGCCGCGGTCTCCTCGCTGATCATGAACCTGGTCCTCACCGCCGGCATCTACTCGCTGGTCGGCTTCGAGGTCACCCCGTCGACGATCATCGGCTTCCTCACCATCCTGGGCTTCGCGCTCTACGACGTGGTGGTGGTCTTCGACAAGGTCCAGGAGAACACCCGGGGCATTACCGCCAACAACAACCAGACGTACGGCGAGGCGGCCAACCTGGCCGTCAACCAGAGCCTGATGCGGTCGTTGAACACCTCGGTGGTCGCGCTGCTGCCGGTCGGTGGTCTGCTCTTCATCGGCGCCGGCCTGCTCGGCGCCGGCACGCTGAAGGACCTCGGTCTGGTGCTGTTCGTCGGTATGGCGGTGGCGTTCCTGACCTCCATCCTGGTGGCCACGCCGCTGCTGGCGCTGCTGAAGAACTACGACCCGCGGATCCAGGCGCACAACAAGCGCGTTCTGACCCGCCGGGGCGCGATTGCCCGGGGCGAGGTCACCGGCAAGGGTGCGGCGAGCCCGGCCCAGGCCGACGTGACCGACGAGCCGCTCGACCCGGACGCCGCGGCGCTGGCCGGCGCCGCCCCGAAGGTGGGCGCACGGCCGGCGGGCAAGCGGCCGACC
>NZ_JBSFBM010000279.1:0-8829 GCF_053592955.1 Micromonospora sp. NPDC002411
GCTGGACACCGCGCACGGGTACGTCCTCGGCATTCCACAGACCACCACCGACCGGCTGCTGGCCGAGCACGCCAGCGAGGTCGGCGTCGTTGAGCGCCTTGCGTAGCTGCGACACCCGTACCTGGAGGGCGCCGGCGGGATTGGCGGGGGAGTCCTCGCCCCACAGGTCGTCGATGAGGCGATCCGCCGAGACCACCTGGTTGCGGTTGGTCAGCAGGTCGGCCAGCAACGCGCGGACCTTCGTGCCGGGCACCACCACCGGCTCGCCGGTGTCGGTGGTCACGGCGAGCGGCCCGAGCACCCCGAACTGCACGGCGGTCATCCTATCGCCGCCAGGGTGACCGGAAGCGGACGGCGAGCGCGGCGGCGGGGACCGTGAGGATCGTCGTTCGGCGCTGCGGCGGACCGCCGCGAGCATCCGCCGTACGCCGAGCACGTGACCGCCGGACCTGAGGAGTAGCTGTCGGTAGAGGCCGCCGGCCAGACCGGGGAAGACGGCCCGGGTCTCCGCCCGGAGGCGGGATCGGCCCGGCCCGGTCTGTTCGAGCCGGAAGACCAGCGCGTACGTCGAGAACCGGTGGCTGCCCCGCAGTGTCAGCTCCCGTCCGGGGATCGCGGTGGCCACCCGGAACCCGGGGATCGTCGAGCCTTCGGCGAGCGGTCGGGGCCCGGACGCGACGGGGTCGGCGGCGCTGACCAGGCGGGCGTACGCGCCCGTCCCGGGCCGGCCGAACGTCGTCTCGACGGCGTGGACGAGGTGCGGCCAGGCTTCCTCGGGCTCGGCCTCGATGACGGTGGCGTGTTCGTCCACGTGCGGCAGTGCGTCGATTCGCATGGGTGCCTCCCCGTTCTGCGCTCCATTCTCACCGACCGACCGAAGTTCGCCGATCCCGGCAATGGCGTGGGGCCGGTTCGCCAGGTAGAAACAGGGGCGAGAGAGCGCTCTCACCGCCCTAGACTGCGCCGGAGTCCGCTCCGGCCAGCGGAGAGGACGAACCGCATGTCAACCCCGTCCCGTCGTACCCTCATATTCGCTCTGCTGGTGGCCATGACCGTCACCGTGAGCGGCACGGCGGCAAGCGCCGGCCGCCCCACGTACGGCGCACCCGACTTCGGCCCGAACGTGACGATCTTCGACCCGTCCATGCCGGTCGGTGCGATCCAGCAGACCCTCGACGCGGCACACGCCCGGCAGGTCGACAACGAGATGGGCACCGAGCGGCACGCCTACCTGTTCAAGCCGGGCACGTACGGCACCGCCGAGCAGCCGTTGCAGGCCAAGGTCGGCTACTACACCGAGGTGTCCGGCCTGGGCGCCTCGCCCACCGACGTCACTGTCAACGGCAAGCTGGAGGTCTACAACCGCTGCCTCGCCGACGGCGGCACCGGCAACTGCCTGGCCCTGGTGAACTTCTGGCGCACCCTGTCCAACCTGTCGCTCACCATCAACGCCGCCGGCCAGGACGGCTGCCGATCGTCGGCGAACTTCTGGGCCGTGTCGCAGGCGGTGTCGATGCGCCGGCTGAACATCGGCGGCGGCGGTCTGTCGCTGATGGACTACTGCACCGCCGGCCCGCAGTACGCCAGTGGCGGCTTCATCGCCGACTCCCGGCTGCCCGCCACCACCAACGGCTCACAGCAGCAGTGGCTGACCCGCAACAGCGAGGTCGGCGGCTGGTCCAACGCGGTGTGGAACCAGGTCTTCGCCGGAGTCGAGGGCGCGCCGGACGACGCCACGTTCCCCGACCCGCCGTACACCACACTGGAGACCACTCCGCTCAGCCGAGAGAAGCCGTACCTCTTCGTCGACGGCAAGGGTCGTTACCAGGTCCGGGTGCCCGCCGCGCAGCGGGACAGCCGCGGTGTCTCCTGGGCGGACGGCATCACGCCGGGCCGGACCATCCCGATCGGCGACTTCTTCGTCGCCAAGCCCTCCGACCCGGTACGCGTCATCAACGCCCAACTCGCCCGCGGCAAGCACCTGCTGCTCACCCCCGGGGTGTACGACGTCGCGCGCAGCATCGAGATCCGGCGCGCCAACACGGTCGTGCTCGGCATCGGGCACGCCACCCTCACCGCGGTGAACGGCGCCGTCCCGCTGGACGTCGCCGGTGTGCCCGGCGTGATCGTCGCCGGTGTCACGATCGACGCCGGCACCGTCGAGTCGCCGGTCCTGCTGCGGGTGGGTCGAGAGCACGGCCACAACGCCAGCAGCCGGCACAACCCGACCACCCTGTCCGACGTGTACTTCCGCGTCGGTGGCCCGCACATCGGCCGGACGGACACGGCGCTGGAGGTCAACAGCGACAACGTGCTCATCGACCACACCTGGGTGTGGCGCGGTGACCACGGCGTCGAGGGCTTCACCGAGGGCGTCAACGGCGACACCGACCGCTGGCGGACCAACACCGGTCGCTACGGCGCCGTCATCAACGGCGACAACGTGACCGCGACCGGCCTGTTCGTCGAACACTTCCAGCGCTACAACACGGTCTGGAACGGCGAGCACGGCACCACGATCCTCTACCAGAACGAGCTGCCGTACGACCCGCCGACGCAGGCCGACTGGATGAACGGCCCAGTCGAGGGCTGGGCCGGGTACAAGGTGGGTGACCGGGTACGTCACCACACCCTGCACGGCGGCGGGGTGTACGTCTTCAACCAGAACAACCCGTCGATCCACACCGAGAACGGCTTCGAGGTGCCGAACCGGCCGGGTGTGAAGCTGCACCACATCATGACCGTGAACCTCAGCGCCGGGACGATCGACCACGTGGTCAACGGCGTCGGCGACGCTGCCGACATGACCAAGGTCGGCGCACCGGTCTATCTCACGCAGTACCCGACCCCGTAGGGATCCCGGGCGTACCGACGGGGCTGGAGCCGGCGAGGCTCCGGCCCCGTCGTCCGTTTCCGCCCAGGGAGATTGTGCGTCAACGGTCTTGAATTCCTATCTTGACGGTAGGAAAATAGGTGAATGCCGGTCAGTCCGCTCCTCACCTCGCGTCGGGTCGTCGACCTGATGCGGGTCGCCAGCGAGCTCTGTCCGGGCGCACCGGCCACCACCTGAGCCCCGCAGCACCGCTCTCCTCGTCCGGCCGCGCTGCCGGACCCCGCGTCGACTCCTAACCCCGGCGCGCTCGTCACCGCACGTTCCACCGATCCGGCCCCGCCGGATCGGTTCACAACCATGGAGTACGCCATGACATCCGATCAGCCACCGCCCACCCCACCGACGGCCGGAGAGTCCCGGCTCGCGTTCAACGAGGACTGGCTCGCGACAATCCTCGGCCTCGCCCTGCTCGCCCTGGTCCTGCTCGGTGCCATTCCTGCCGGGCTGGTGCCCTGATGAGCGCCGACGCGACCCGCACTGCCGACGAGCCTCGCCCGGCCCATGGAACCCCGGCCGACGGAACCCCGGCCGGCGACGCGCCCGATGCTGTCGTGCCCCCTCCGGCCACCGACGATCCCGCTCCGACCACCGTGGCGCGCGACGGCCTGTTCTGGGCCTGGACCGTGCTCGGCCTGGTGATCGTGGTCGGTCTCGCCGCGCTCACGCGCTACCTGGAGCAGAACGTTCCCGACTGGGCCGAGGGCACCGCGCTGGAGGACGTCGGGGCCGCTGTCGAGTACCCGGTCTACGCCATCCTGCTCGGCCTGTTGGGCAACGTCGCCGTCACAGTGCTCGGCTGGCGGGACCGGATCGCCGCCGCGTTCCGGACCGAATTCTTCATCAAGACCGGTCTCGTGCTGCTCGGTGCCTCGATCAACCTGGCCGTCATCGCCAGCGCCGCCGGACCGGCCATCGCCCAGGCGATCCTGCTGATCAGCGGGGTCTTCCTGTTCACCTGGTGGTTGGCCGGCAGGTTCGGCCTGGACGACAAGCTGCGGGCGTTGCTCGCGTCGGCGGTGTCGATCTGCGGGGTAAGCGCGGCGATCGCCGCCGCCGGCGCGGTTCGTGCGCGCCGCGAGCAGTTGGCCTACACGGCAAGTCTGGTGATCGTCTTCGCGTTGCCGTCCATCTTCGTCCTGCCCTGGTTGGCCGACGTGTTCGGACTGTCCGACGCGGTGGCCGGGGCGTGGATCGGCGGCAACATCGACACCACCGCCGCGGTCACCGCCGCCGGAGCGCTCGCCGGCGAGGAGGCGCTCCAGATCGCCAGCATCGTCAAGGTCACCCAGAACGCGTTGATGGGTGTCGTCGCGGTGGCGCTCACCGCGTACTTCACCCTGCGTGTGGAACGGCGGCCCGGCGCGGCCCGACCGGGCCTCGGCGAGTTGTGGACGCGGTTTCCCAAGTTTGTCCTGGGCTTCGTCGCCGCCTCGATCATCGCCACCTGGTACCTCGACGCGGCCGGCGCGGACGGCAAGGCCACCATCGCCATCGTCAACGACCTGCGGGTGTGGTTCCTGATCCTGGCCTTCGTCAGCATCGGCTTGGAGGTCCGGGTCGCGTCGTTGCGGGAGGCCGGTTGGCGGCCGGTGGCGGTGTTCGCCAGCGCCACCGTGTTCAACCTGGCGTTGGCGCTCGGCCTGGCGTCCCTGCTTTTCCGCAACTTCTCGGCCTGAGGCGGGCGGTAGTCGGCGTCCGCGCGGACGTGATGGGCCGGAGCCATGCTGGCTCCGGCCCATCACCGTCAGCGGGGTGGTGTCGTGGAGGTGGTCGGCGCGCGGGACCGTCTCGAACCCAGCCAGTGGCGCACGGCCAGCGCGGCGCCGCCAGTGGCCAGCAGCGGCACCTCCACCGCGATGTAGCCGCGTACGTCACCGCCGCTGAGCAGGGTGCCGCCGACGATGCCGACCGGCAGTACCGCCCCGGGGCCAGAGCAGGAACACACCGGCGCACAGCACGCCGATGGTGGCAGTCAGGCCGACCGGCCCGGGTAGCAGGGTGACCACTGTCATCACTGCGCCCAGCCCGACCCCGGCGAGCAGCACGCTGGGCGCGACGACCGGCACTCTCATTGCGGCAACCCCCTCCGTCAAAGGCACCCAGGGCATGCCAGCGAGCACCCCCCGGTGAGCAAATTACTAGAGACAAAGGGCTAAACAGTACTTAATGGTCTAGACGGGACTTATCGGACTAGGCTTCGCGTATTGCTATCGCATATTGGGCTAATCATCCCTTTGGCGGGTATTGAGTGGGTTACCGTCGTGCCCGGCCGTCGTTGCCGCTGCGGGCCGACCGTTTCGTCGTTCCAAGGAGTTCCACATGGATCTTCCCGTTGCCGCCGGCGGTGTCGATCCGCCGACGAACCTGATGCCCCGGCGCGTCCTGGTGACCGGAGGCGCCGGCTTCATCGGCAGTCACGTGGTCGCCCGACTGATGCTGATGGGCAACCAGGTCCGGGTACTGGACAACTTCTCCACCGGCCGGATCGAAAACCTGGTCGACGCTGCGTACAGCGGACTGACCGAGTCGGACGTCGTCTCGGGTGACATCCGTACGCCGGAGGGTGTCGAGGTCATCCATAGGTGGCAGCCGGACGTGGTGGTGCACCTCGCCGCACAGTCGAGCGTTCCCGCTGCCCGTCGGTCACACCTGTACGACGCCGACGTGAACGTGTTCGGCACCGTCAACGTGCTGGACGCCTGCGCCCGGAGCGGTGTACGGCTGGTGATCAACGCGGTCAGCGGCGCCATCTTCGGCAGTGTCGCCGCCCACGAGTTGCCGGTCGGCGAGGACCGTCCGATCGCGCCGGTGAGCCCGTACGGCATCAGCATGGCTGCCGGCCTGCGCTACCTCGACTGGTACGGGCATCAGCACGGCCTGTCGTACACCTCGATGGTGTTGGGAAATGTCTACGGGCCCCGGCCGCAGGGCAGTGACTGCGGCGTGGTGTCCCTGATGGCCGACGCGCTACTCGGGGGCCGGCAGGTGGTCATCTACGACGACGGCGCGCAGACCCGGGATTTCATCTACGTCAGCGACGTCGCCGAGGCGATCGCGGTCGCCTGTCACCACAACGGGGTGGGGATGGTCAACATCGCCTCGGGTCGGCAGACGAGCGTCAACGAGGTGTACGACACCGTCCGGGAGGCGTCCGGCGTCGACAACGCGGCCCGTTACGAGCCGCTGCCCTGGCCGGGCGAGGTGCGCACCATGGCGCTGGACAGCAGGAAGGCGCGCGAACTGCTCGGCTGGTACCCCAAGGTCGGCTTCACCGCGGGCGTACGGATGACGGTGCGCGACGCCCGCCGCCGCCAGGACGCCAGCCAGATCCTGTCCCCGGTGTGGGCGCTGGAGCGCGCCATCAGCCACTGACGACCCAGCGCATAATTCCCGTGATCTGAACGGGATTTTCATTGATCAGTCTAACTCTTGCGGGTTGGTATCCACTGCTGCCACGATGGCCGTCAATGCCTTCCGTCCCGAAGGAGTGGTCGTCATGGCGGTCTCCCGCCGCAGGTTCGTCACGTCCGTGATGGCGGGGTCCGCCCTCGCCGCCGCCTCCAGCACCGAGCTGCTCGCCACCATGTCCAGCCCTGCACACGCCGCCAGTCCCCCCGGGGACGTGGTCGGCAAGGTGACGGTCGGCTACCAGGGCTGGTTCAGCGCCCCCGGCGACTCCGCGCCGATCGGCGGCTGGTGGCACTGGAGCCGCGACAGGTTCCAGCCGCCGTCGCCGGCCAACACCACCATCGTGTCCTGGCCGGACATGCGCGAGTACACCCGCGCCTATCCCACCGCGTACCCCAACCTCGGCAACGGCCAGCCGGCCACGCTCTTCTCCTCCTACGACCAGCAGACGGTCGACACCCACTTCCGGTGGATGCAGGAGTACGGCTGCGACACCGCCGCCCTGCAACGGTTCAACCCGATGGGCGACGAGGGCCCGACCCGCGACGCGATGACGCAGAAGGTGCGCTCCGCCGCCGAGCGCTACAACCGCAAGTTCTACATCATGTACGACGTCACCGACTGGTTGACGTTCCAGTCGGAGATCAAGACCGACTGGACGACGAAGATGTCGGCGCACGTCGCATCCAGCGCGTACGCCCGGCAGAACGGCAAGCCGGTCGTCTGCATCTGGGGCTTCGGGTTCAGCGAGCCCAGCCGCCCCTTCACCCCGGGCCCCTGCCTGGAGGTCATCAACTGGTTCAAGGCGCAGGGCTGCTACGTCATCGGTGGCGTGCCCACCTGGTGGCGGCAGGGCATCGAGGACTCCCGCCCCGGCTTCCTCGACGTCTACCACGCGTTCCACGCGATCTCGCCGTGGATGGTCTACCGGGCCAGGACCGTGGAGGAGCTGGACTCGTACTACAACAACGTCAACGTCGGCGACATGGCCGACTGCGCGGCACGCGGCATCGACTACCTGCCCTGCGTGATGCCCGGCGACCTGGCCGGTGGGCACCGCAAGCACGGCGACTTCTACTGGCGGCACATCTACAACATGGTCCGGCTCGGCTCCCAGGGCCTGTACGTGTCCATGTACGACGAGTACAACGAGGGCAACCAGATCGCCAAGACGTCCGAGACCCAGGCCACCACCCCGGCCGGCGCGAACATCCGGGCGCTGGACGAGGACGGCGTCGCCTGCTCCTCCGACTACTACCTGCGGATCACCGCCGACGGCGGCCGGATGCTCAAGGGCCAGCTCGCGCTCACGGCGGTCCGTCCCACCCCGCCGATGGTCGGCACTCCACCCCCGACCAGCGGCGACCTCGCGGCCGGCCGGCCCACAACGGCCAGCAGCCAGAACGGCCCCTTCCTCGCCTCGAACGCGGTGGACTCCGACGCCGGCAGCTACTGGGAGAGCGGCGGTGGCGCGTTCCCGCACTGGTGGCAGGTCGACCTCGGCGCCAGCCAGCAGGTCAGCCGGATCGTGGTGCGGCTACCCGCCGGCTGGGGCGCACGTACCCAGACCATCACCGTGCAGGGCAGCGTCGACGGCAGCTCCTTCTCGACCATCGCCGCGGCCTCCGCGTTCACCTTCGACCCGGCCACCGGCAACACCGTCAGCCGCACGCTGACGACCACCACGGCCCGACACATCCGGCTCAGCATCGCCGGTAACACCGGCTGGCCGGCGGGCCAGCTCGCCAAGGTCGAGGTGTACGGCGCCAGCGGCACCACGGACACCCCGCC
This sequence comes from Micromonospora sp. NPDC002411, assembly GCF_053592955.1. Lineage (NCBI taxonomy): Bacteria > Bacillati > Actinomycetota > Actinomycetes > Micromonosporales > Micromonosporaceae > Micromonospora > Micromonospora sp. NPDC002411. The sequence continues at coordinate 8,093 of NZ_JBSFBM010000279.1, forward strand.
GACCGCCCCGGGTGGTCTCACCGTCACCGGCAAGACGTCGACGAGCGTGTCCCTGGCCTGGACCGCGTCGACCGACGACAAGGGAGTGACCGGCTACCAGGTGCGCCAGGGCGGCACCGTGGTCTCCACCGTCACGGGCACCACCGCCACCGTGAGCGGGCTCTCCGCGTCCACGTCGTACACCTTCACTGTCGTCGCCCGCGATGCCGCCGGCAACACCTCCGGCGCGTCTTCCGCGGTCACAGTGACCACGGACGCCGCGGCCAACGCGGACCTCGCCCGGGGTCGACCCACGTCGGAGAGCGGCCACGTGCAGAGCTATGGGTCGGGCAACGTGGTCGACGGTGACGCGAACAGCTACTGGGAGAGCGCCAACAACGCGTTCCCGCAGTGGGTGCAGGTCGACCTGGGTTCCTCTCGTACGGTCGGGAGGGTGGTGCTGAAGCTGCCGCCGTCGTCGGCCTGGGGTACTCGGACGCAGACTCTTTCCGTGCAGGGCAGCACCGATGGGTCGAGCTTCGGCACGCTGGTCGGATCGGCGGGGCGGGTCTTCGACCCGGCCAGCGGTAACCAGGTGAGTCTCACCTTCACCGCCGGGCAGGCCCGTTACGTGCGGATCACCGTCACCGGCAACACGGGGTGGCCGGCAGGGCAGTTGTCGGCGCTGGAGGTCTACGCCAGCTGACCGGAACGCGGGCGGCCGCCGGGGGAGCGGCCGCCCATTGAAGGGCAGCACT
>NZ_JBSFBM010000280.1:0-8791 GCF_053592955.1 Micromonospora sp. NPDC002411
GGCCACGGTCGGTCGCTACCAGGGCACGCTGCTGGAGACCGACCCGCTGCGCACCTTCGGCCACACCAACTTCGCGAGCGAGTCCTAGTCGTCCTCGGCCTCCGGGCCGGCGACCTCGACACCGTCGCCGCGCACCACGTGGATGCAGTCGCCCGGGCATTCCTTCGCGGAGTCGATCACTTCGAGCCGCAGGTGGGCGGGCACGTCGACGCGGCTGCCCGGCGTCAACAGCAGTTCACCGTCGGCGCGCTTGACGTACGCCAGGCCGTCGACGTCGAACTCGAAGACCTCCGGCGCGTACTGCACGCAGAGACCGTCGCCTGTGCAGAGATCCTGGTCCACCCAGACCTGCAGTTGATCGGTCGCGACCTCGGCCACCGGTGCACCCCCCATGTTCTCCCGTCCTACGCTCCGACGGTACCCGAACGCCAGTAACGGCCCGTCAGGCCACCCTTGGCGATCAAGGTTCGGTGACGAGGGTGTTGCGTGGGACCGAATCGGCCTCATAGCGGCTAGTGTTAGGGCAGAACGTTCAAGCCCCCCGGGGAGGTGGGACGTGGCAGCACGCAGCGACGACGCGGACTCGCGCGCCGCACGGTGGGAGAAGGAAGCCCACGATCTCTCCACGCAGGTCGCGTTCCTTCAGGAGGAACTCGCTCTGGTGCGGCGTAAGTTGACCGAAAGCCCCCGACACGTCCGGCAGCTCGAAGAGCGGCTGGCGGCCACCCAGGCACAGTTGGCGCGGCTGACCGAGAACAACGACCGGCTGGTGAGCACCCTCAAGGAGGCTCGCACGCAGATCGTGACGCTCAAGGAAGAGATCGACCGCCTCGCGCAACCGCCGAGTGGTTACGGCGTCTTCCTCGCCAAGCACGACGACGGCACGGTGGACGTCTTCACCGGCGGCCGCAAGCTACGGGTCGCGGTCTCGCCCTCGCTCGAGGTGGGCGACCTGCGCCGTGGCCAGGAGGTCCTGCTCAACGACGCGCTCAACATCGTCGACGCGTTCGGCTATGAGCGGGTCGGTGAGGTCGTGATGCTCAAGGAGATCCTGGAGGGGCCAGGTGGCGGGCCGGGTGACCGGGCGCTGGTGGTCTCCCACTCCGACGAGGAACGCATCGTGCACCTCGCCGAGACACTCATCGGCTCGGCGATCCGAGCCGGCGACTCGCTCATGATCGAGCCCCGCTCGGCGTACGCGTACGAGCGGATCCCGAAGAGCGAGGTCGAGGAGCTGGTCCTGGAGGAGGTGCCCGACGTCGACTACGGCGACATCGGTGGCCTCCAGTCGCAGATCGAGCAGATCCGCGACGCGGTGGAGTTGCCCTTCCTGCACGCGGACCTGTTCCGTGAGCACCAGCTCCGCCCGCCCAAGGGCATCCTGCTCTACGGCCCGCCCGGCTGTGGCAAGACGCTCATCGCCAAGGCGGTGGCCAACTCGCTGGCCAAGAAGATCGCCGAGCGGCAGGGCAAGGAGAAGCACACCAGCTTCTTCCTCAACATCAAGGGCCCCGAGCTGCTCAACAAGTACGTCGGCGAGACCGAGCGGCACATCCGGCTGATCTTCCAGCGGGCACGGGAGAAGGCCGGCGAGGGCACCCCGGTGATCGTGTTCTTCGACGAGATGGACTCGATCTTCCGGACCCGCGGCTCCGGTGTCTCCTCCGACGTGGAGAACACCATCGTCCCGCAGCTGCTCAGCGAGATCGATGGCGTGGAGGGGCTGGAGAACGTCATCGTCATCGGCGCCTCCAACCGGGAAGACATGATCGACCCGGCGATCCTGCGCCCCGGTCGACTCGACGTGAAAATCAAGATCGAGCGACCGGACGCCGAAGCGGCCAAGGACATCTTCTCGAAGTACATCCTCTCCGGGCTGCCCCTGCACCCGGACGACCTGACCGAGCACGGGGCCGACCCCCAGGCCACCGTCGCGGCCATGATCGACGCCGTGGTGCTGCGGATGTACTCCGAAACCGAGGAGAACCGCTTCCTCGAGGTCACCTACGCCAACGGTGACAAGGAAGTCCTCTACTTCAAGGACTTCAACTCCGGCGCGATGATCCAGAACATCGTCGACCGGAGCAAGAAGATGGCCATCAAGGAGTTCCTCACCTCCGGTCGCAAGGGGCTGCGACTGCAGCACCTGCTCGACGCCTGCGTCGACGAGTTCCGCGAGAACGAGGACCTCCCCAACACCACCAACCCCGACGACTGGGCCCGCATCTCCGGCAAGAAGGGCGAGCGGATCGTCTACATCCGCACGCTCGTCTCCGGCGGCAAGGGCACCGAGGCCGGTCGGTCCATCGAGACCGCCAGCAACACCGGCCAGTACCTCTGACCGTCCAGCGGCGGCACCGGACCCCGTCCGGTGCCGTCGCTGTCCGTGTCCGCCACCACCTGACCGGCGGCACCCTCGCCGACACCCGTTCCGGCTAGACTGCGGCGACTTCGCCGATCTACCGAACGAGGACAACCGTGCGTGCCGACATCACCGCGCAACTACCAGCAGTGCAAGGCCGCACGGAAGATCCGGAACCGGTAACCACCACGCCGCCCGCCCGACGCCCCGGCATCGCCCTGATCCTCGGTGCGGTGCTCGCCAGTTGGCTCGTCCCCGTCGCCGCGACCGCCGTCCACGCCGCGTGGCTGCTGCCCCCGATCGTCCTGCTCGCAACGGCCAGTCTGCTGCGCTCCGGCCGGGCCCTGCTCGACCGGATCATGCTCGCCGTGGCGCTGCTCGGCGGCCTCACCTGCGCCGTCGGCCTTCTCTTCAGCGTCTGGCCGTGGGGCCTGCACCCGGTCCCGGTCACCGGCCTGGCGTTCACCGTGCTGACGGTGGCCGCCGTGCTGTCCCGGCGCGCCCCCAGACTGCCCCGCCCCGGCTGGTCCGACCTGGTCTCCCTCGCCGCCGCGGCCCTCGCCGCCGGCTACCTCGCCACCCCCTACCTGCGGGCCGACACCTTCGGTCAACGACTCAGCCTCGCGATGGTCGGCGAGGACAACGGCCGCCACCCGGCACTGTTCGACGTGATCGGCCGCCTCGGCGGATACCTCTTCGTCGACCCCGGCGCCGCCCGTGAGCAGATCTTCTCCGGCCTCGTGCACTACCCGCAGGGCTGGCACTTCACCACCGCACTGCTCGACGGCTTCCTGCGCAGCGCCGGCGATCCACCCACCGGGGCGCGACTCATGGACCACTACGTGCTCTGGTGCCTCGCCACCTTCGGGCTGCTGGTGCTCACGCTGGTCTGGGCCGCCCAGCACGTCGCCGGCCCCCTGCACCCGCTGCGCCGACTCGTCCTCATCATCGCGGTGACAGCGCTCGTCCTCGGCGCCGAACTGCCCCGGCTGCTGGTCGCCGGCTACCCCAGCGAGGCGTTCGGGCTCAGCCTCGCCGTGGTTCTCGTCGCCCTCGTCGTCCGCCCCCTGCACCGGCTCCGCGAACAACTCATCCTCGTCGGGGCGCTGCTGATCGGCATCGGCTTCAGCTACTACCTCTTCCTCTTCCCGACCGGCGCCATGGTGCTCTGCTGGCTGATCGCCGACCGGCGCCGACTGCGTACCCGCCCCGGCACCGTCGCCATCGTCGCCGTCCTCACCGCTGCCCTGGCCCCGCTGGTCGCCGTGATCGGCGTCCTCGTCGCCGGCCAGAGCGAGGCGCTCGCCGCCCCCGGCGGCACACCACCGGTCGAGACCTACAACACCATGCTCGGGCTCGGTGCGCTCGTCCTCGCCGCCGTCCTGGTCCGGACCAACCTCGCCGACACCACCTGGCGGCGCTACCTCGTGGCCCTGGCCGTCGCCCTGTCCTTCTCCGCCAGCATGGCCGCCGTCAACATCGCCAACGGCACCCAACCCGCCTACTACTTCGGCAAGACCGCCCACCTGGTCCTCGTCGTGCTCACCATGGGCGTGGCCGCGCTCGCCCGACTGCTCCCGGTGCCACCCGACCCGAGCACCGACAGCGAACCGCGCCGCCACCCCATCGTCGGCGCCATCCCCGCCGTCGGCACCGCGGCCCTGGTCACGCTCGCGCTGCTCGCCGGCACCGGCCTGATCGGCTGGACCGGCGGCTACTTCCACCGCAACGGCGGCAACGGCACCTGGGCCACGGACTGGGCCGGCCGGGACGTGCGGGCGGTCTCCCGTACCGCGTCGGTCACCAACACCGCCTACCGGAACTACCCGGCGATCCCCGGCACCGTCACCCTGGTCCTCGACAAGCAGGGCCTGCAGGGCTACCGGGAATCAATCTTCCTGTCCGCCATGCAGGGGACCAGCGCCCAGACCGAACCCGGCATCTACTTCCGGATCTACGACGAGCCCGCCCGGACCGCCGAGATCCTGCGCCGCGTACCCCGCCCGCTGCGCCTCATCGTCGCCGACCCGGCCGCCCAGAAGGCCATCGACGGCGCGCTCACCGCCGACCCGGCCCTGCGCGACGGCCTCACTGTGGTACCGCTCAAGCCCTAGCCGCGCCGCGCCGAGCCACAGGGTCGCGCGGCGCGCCATCGCGCAGACTAGTCTCGATGGTGTGAGCGGCGGGCACGCCGGCTCCGTGGGCGAGCGAAGCGAGTGGTCGCATGACGGTACGTCGGATCATGGGCACCGAGGTCGAGTACGGCATCTCCGTTCCCGGCCAGGCCGGAGCCAACCCGATGGTCACCTCATCGCAGGTGGTCAACGCCTATGGGGCCCGCCCCGAACTCAACCGGGGCGGGCGGGCCCGGTGGGACTACGAGGAAGAGTCGCCGCTGCGCGACGCCCGCGGCTTCACCTACTCCGGGGCGGCCTACGATCCGGCCGAGGCCCTCGCAGACGAAGACCTCGGCCTCGCCAACGTGATACTCACCAACGGCGCACGGCTCTACGTCGACCACGCCCACCCCGAATACTCCACTCCCGAGGTCACCACCCCCCGCGACATTGTGCGCTGGGACAAGGCCGGGGAGCGGGTGATGGCCGAGGCGTCCCGCCGCGCCGCCACCATCCCGGGCAGCCAGCCGATCCACCTCTACAAGAACAACACCGACAACAAGGGCGCCAGCTACGGCGCCCACGAAAACTACCTGATGCGCCGGCAGACCCCGTTCGCCGACATCGTGGCGTACCTGACGCCCTTCTTCGTCACCCGGCAGATCGTCTGCGGCGCCGGGCGCGTCGGCATCGGTCAGGACGGCGGCCAGAGCGGGTTCCAGATCTCCCAGCGCGCCGACTTCTTCGAGGTCGAGGTCGGCCTGGAGACCACCCTCAAGCGTCCGATCATCAACACCCGCGACGAGCCGCACGCCGACGCCGACAAATACCGTCGGCTGCACGTCATCATCGGTGACGCCAACCTCTCCGAGATCTCCACCTACCTCAAGGTCGGCACCACCGCGCTGATCCTCACCATGATCGAGGAGAAGGCGCTCGGGGCTGACCTCGGCATCGCCGACCCGGTCAGCGAGCTACGCGCGGTCAGCCACGACCCCACCCTGACGCATCGGATGCGGCTGCGCGACGGACGTCGGCTCACCGCACTGGACCTGCAGTGGGCCTACCTGGAGCGGGTCCGGTCCTTTGTCGACGACCGGTACGGCACCGATGCCGACGAGCAGACCGTCGACGTGCTCGACCGTTGGGAGAGCGTCCTGGACCGGCTGGGTCGGGATCCGATGCTTTGCGTCGACGAACTGGACTGGGTGGCCAAGCTGCGGCTGCTGGAGGGCTACCGGGAGCGGGAGAAGCTCGGTTGGGGCTCGCACAAGCTCCAGCTGGTCGACCTTCAATACTCCGACGTCCGGCCGGAGAAGGGGCTCTATCACCGCCTGGTCAGCCGGGGGGCGATGAAGACGCTACTCACCGACGACGAGACCCGTACCGCGATGACCGAGCCCCCGGAGGACACCCGGGCGTACTTCCGTGGCCGTTGCCTGGCCCAGTACGCCTCGGAGGTGGTCGCCGCGAGCTGGGACTCGGTGATCTTCGACGTGGGCCGGGAGTCGTTGGTCCGGGTGCCGATGATGGAGCCGGAGCGGGGCACGCGGGCGCACGTGGGCGCGCTGTTCGACCGCTGCGCCAGCGCCAAGGACCTGCTGGAGACGTTGACCGGGGGCTGATTCGAGATTTGCAGCCCGCCGTGTGCCGTAAGCCGGCGCGCGGCGGGCTTTTCGTCGCCCGCGCGAGGTAAGTTCATCGCAGACGATCGTGGAGGAGGCAGCTGTGGCCACTCATGACAGCGGCGGGCAGTCGCAGTCCGGCAAGTCCCGTCAGGGCGAGGAAATCGAGGACGTCACCACCGAGGCCAACCCCGAGGTGGCCGAGCGGCACGCCGAGATCACCGAGGACGTCGACGACCTCCTCGACGAGATCGACTCCGTCCTCGAAGAGAACGCAGAGGAATTCGTGAGGGGTTACGTCCAGAAAGGGGGTCAATAGGAGTAAATGTCTGATTTGACTGACCCGTCGGGCAAGGCATGCCCACAGTGCAAGAGGATGCTGTCCCACACGGAGCTTCACCGTGATCGGCGACGGGTGGATGGGCTTGCCTTCTACTGCAAAACGTGCGCCAACGAGCGTTCGGCGGCGAGTCGACGGAAGCGGGGCATCGCTCCGCAGAAGAAGTCACCCACGCCGGTAGGTGAGGGTCTCAAGTGGTGTCCGGACTGCGAGCAGATCAAGCCGCGCGACGATTTCCCCACCACAACGACCAAGGCCAGTGGTCGGCACAGCTACTGCAAGCCTGCCACAATGCCCGCGGCAAGGAGACGCCGCAGCGGCTCTACGGCGGGACACGCGAATACCACCTACAACGGCGGTACGGCGTGGGGGAGAAGGAGTTTCAGGAAATCCTGGCCGAGCGGGGCGGGGTCTGCGCGACTTGTCGGGGCGCGGACCCGCAACATCTGGACCACGATCATCGCACCGGATGGGTGCGCGGGATACTCTGCTTCAACTGCAACGGTGGTCTTGGCCAGTTCCGTGACAGTCCCATGAGGCTGGCCAGGGCGATCACGTACCTGAGAGGAACCACGTGGCAGCGGGCTTTGATCCATCCGGGCGTCTACCAGATGTGTTCACCAACGCGGGGACGTCCTCCTTCACGACGTTCCTGAGTAGGGTGGCCCCCGAGATGCTGCCCGGTCGGCGGCCGTTGCCGCCGGGCATGGCAGCCGACCTGGCGCCACACGCGACCACCATCGTGGCCATCGCGGCCGCCGAGGGTGTGGTGATGGCGGGCGACCGACGGGCCACCATGGGCAACCTGATCGCCCAGCGCGACATCGAGAAGGTGCACCCGGCCGACGCGTACTCGCTGGTCGGCATCGCGGGCACCGCGGGCATCGGCATCGAGCTGATGCGGCTGTTCCAGGTCGAGCTGGAGCACTACGAGAAGATCGAGGGCGCGATGCTCTCGCTGGACGGTAAGGCCAATCGGTTGGCCTCGATGATCCGGGGCAACCTGGGGGCGGCCATGCAGGGGCTCGCCGTGGTGCCGCTCTTCGCCGGTTTCGACCTGGCCGCCGCCGACCCGGCGCGGGCCGGTCGGATCTTCAGCTTCGACGTGACCGGTGGCCCGTACGAGGAGACCGGGTACGACGCGATCGGGTCTGGGTCGCTGTTCGCCAAGTCCGCCCTGAAGAAGCGGTTCCGGGCCGGCCTCTCGGTGGCCGACGCGACCCGGCTCGCCGTCGAGGCGCTCTACGACGCGGCCGACGACGACACCGCGACGGGCGGTCCGGACCTGACCCGGCGGATCTACCCGGTGGTGATGACCGCGACCGCCGAGGGCACCCACCGGCTCACCGACGCCGAGACGGCGGCGATCGCCGAGAGCGTGGTCTCCGGTCGGATGGAGAACCCGGGCGGCTGAGCCCCGTCCACCCCCACCAGCCAGCAGTCGTCAGCACAGCGCCGTAAGGAGAACCGCCGCCGTGGCAATGCAGTTCTACGCCTCGCCCGAACAGATCATGCGTGACCGTTCCGAGCTGGCCCGAAAGGGCATCGCCCGTGGGCGCAGCGCGGTGGTCCTGAGCTACTCCGGCGGGGTGCTCTTCGTCGCGGAGAACCTCTCCAGCGCCCTGCACAAGGTCAGTGAGATCTACGACCGGATCGGCTTCGCCGCTGTCGGCCGTTACAACGAGTTCGAGAACCTCCGTCGGGCCGGTGTGCGGATGGCTGACCTGAACGGGTTGAGCTACGACCGCCGCGACGTCACCGGCCGGGCCCTGGCCAACGCGTTCGCGCAGACCCTGGGCGCGATCTTCACCGAGCAGTCGAAGCCGTTCGAGGTGGAGATCTGCGTGGCGGAGGTCGGGGCCACGGCCGACGACGACGAGCTGTACCGGCTCACGTACGACGGCTCCGTCAACGACGAGCCGGGGCGGATGGCGATGGGTGGCCAGGCCGAGGCCATCACCGGTGTGCTGAAGGCGAACCACCGGGCGGACATGTCGCTCGGTGAGGCGGTCCAGGTCGCCGTGCAGGCGCTGAGCAGCGTCGGTGGGGAGGGCGGGGCGGCTCGGACGATCGCCGCGAACCAGCTTGAGGTGGCCGTGCTGGACCGTCAGCGGATCGGTCGGACGTTCCGGCGGATCACCGGGGCCGCGCTGACGGCGCTGCTGGACGGGAAGGCTGCGCCGGCGGCGACCGACGAACGGGACACGCCGACTGTGCCGACCGCCGAGGCCGGTAAGCCGACCAGTTCGGCGGGCTCCGCGGATCTGGAGGATCGGCCGGGGCAGGCCGACAAGTGATCGGGTAACGCAAAGCTGATCAGATAACCCAAAGCGTCGGGGACCGCACC
>NZ_JBSFBM010000281.1:0-8790 GCF_053592955.1 Micromonospora sp. NPDC002411
CCGCGTGGCGTGGACTACCCAGCAGGCGGGCGACGGCGAGCTGGCGATCGTGCCCCGCGAGGTGTCAGAGTCTCGTGTCATCGGTAGGTTCGTGCCGGAGCTGAACAGGCGGCTGCGTAACCACAACAGCAGCCGCCTCCCCGTTGCCCGAATCCGACTCCGGGTGGCAGTGCATCAGGGTTTGGTGCACCTGGACGGTGCGAACGGCTTCCCTGGCAACGCCGTCGTCTTCGTCTGTCGCCTGTGCGAAGCCGATCCCGTCAAGAAGGCCCTGGCAGCCTTTCCCGAGGCCGGGGTGGCGCTCGTCGTCTCGACCGAGATCTTCCGGGACGTGGTCAGCGAGTACCCGGAAGAGATGCGGCCCGAGCGTTTCGTGCGGATCGAGGTAGCCCATCCGGACAAGGAGTTCCGCGAGTACGCCTGGCTCTGTGTGGTGGACGAGGATCTCAGCGGCACCTCGATCCCGGGCGTCGTGCCGACCGTTGGGGACGGCCCTGCCCAGGCCGTGGAGAAGCCGGCGGACAACCCGGAGGTTAAGCCAGCCGACAGCGGAACAGGTCACGGCGGGATCCGTACCGGCGACATCCGCGTCAAGGGGCAGAACGCGATCGGCGAGGGTGCGACGGCGATCGGCTCGGTCGGTCGCGACGCGAACTTCGGCACGAGGCGAGGCGATCCCCGATGATCGGTCAGCACCTTCCTGCTTCCGCTGGCACTGAGCGGGATCTGGAGAATCTGCACGACGTGTCGGATGAGCGCTCTGTCGATGGCCCGTTCGGTGACCCCGGCGATGGTGTGCTCGGCGCATCGCAGGACGGATCAACAGTCAGGGATTCCGTCGATGGCCAGGATGAGCCGGGCTCGGCGGAGGAACCCTCCGAGGAGCCACCGGCGGAGGAGGCGGACGAACCTGAAGACCTTCTTGACCCTGCGGACGTGTTGCGTCGGCTGGCCGGGCTGCTGGGTGGCTCGGGCGGTATTGATGTCGGCGATGTTCAGGTTCAGGGGCAGAACGCCACCGGTCATGGCGCCGTCGCGATCGGGACGGTCAACCTCACCACTACGCGATCCGACGGCGCTGGGCGCGTCTGGTTCGAGACACTTGTCGAGGCGAACGTCCGGGAGACTGCCAGCGGGTACGCGTCCACGCCCAGTGACCAGCGACTCGACCACTATCTCCAGCATCAGCACCTGGTGTGCCTCTCCGGGTCGGTCGGGAGTGGACGGTTCACCTCGGCCACCCTGGCGGTGGCCCGCAGGCACGGGTTCGACCGGGTCTGTGTGCTCGGCGGCGTCGATCAGTTGTCCGATCTGCTCGGCGCGGGGGCGTCGTTGCCCGCAGGGCACGGCTACGTGGTCCGACTGAGCGATGTGGTTATCCGCGCGGTCGACGGATTCACACTGGTGGCGTTGGCTGCCAGGGCCGCGACCTCGGGCACGACGGTGGTCCTGGTCGGTGACTTCAACCAGCGGAAGCACGACTTCGTCGGCCACGTCGTTGATCATCGCCCGGCCCCGGCAGCCGAGGTGTTTCGGGCGCAACTTCGCCATCAGCTCCGAGGGCAGTGTGTCGGCTGGTGCACGGACACCTGCGACGGACGCTGCCTGGAGCGGTATGTGGATCTGGACTGCGCCGGACACCCACTGTTGTCGGCCTACCTGGCCGGAGAGCCACGACCCAGCGAGGTCCTGAAGGTCGTTGCGACGATCGCTCCCACCGTTCCCAAGGCTGGTGCACTGACCGAGCGGCTGGAGCGGTTTCTGCCGCTTCAACTCCGGGAGCGGGCCGTCGAGATCCTCGACGTGCGACGCGGCGGCGAAGAGATCGACGGGTTCACCAACGACGAGGTGCGCGCGTTCCGCCTCTCCTGCGCCGTGCTGGCCGGGCAGCCCGTGGCCGAGATGTACGAGGCAGCTCGACGTCTGGCCCGATGGGACTTCCAGGAGGTGACGCCGATAGGTGCACCCCTCCGCAGCTCGGCGATCGACGCGCTGTTGGGGCCGACACTGAGCCAAGTCGTCGCACGGGTGCCCGACTCGCGTGTGCCGGGCGGGTGCCGGATCGACTTCCCGGCGGGCACCGAGTCGATCCGGTCCGCATTGCTGGAGGTCGCCTGGACTGACTGGTGGTCGCCTGGACAACTCCTCGACTGGCTCGCAGACCTGATCCGAGGGGGCCTTCCGCCGGTCCGGCAGGCCGCCGCCGGGGCCATCGGATGGTCGGCGACGCGCGATGTGCAGGCGGCCCTCGACAGGGTGGGGGAATTGGCCCGGGAACGGCGGGCTGGGGTCCGACAAGCGGCAGCGATCGTGCTGGTCGCCATGGCCATGCAGCCGGCGTTGCGCTATCGGGTCCGCGCCGAGCTCGATCAGTGGGCCGCCGGGCCGGCAGCGCATCTACAGGACACCGTGGCGCGCGCGTACGGCCTCGGGTTGGCCCGGCTCTGGCCGGACGCGGCGTTGACGCAGTTGCGCCAGGTCGCGCAGGCCCGGATGCAGCGGCGGAACAACTCCGTCGTCCGAGGACTGGTAGAGGTTTATCAAAACGGTCATGCTGCGAGCGTCGTGCCGGCCCTGGTGGACTGGACTGCGTCCGCTGACCCCGAGGTGCGACTCCACGCCGCGCGGACCCTGCGCGTGCTCGCGGACCGTTGGGCGGAACCGCCGAGAGAGCGCTGGCCGCAGCTGCTGCACCTGGTCGATCACGGAACGATTCGTCTTGTCGACCTGGCCGTGCTCTGGGCGGTCGCCCTCAGCCTGCCGAAAACGGCGTACCGATCGTGGCGAACCCTTGGCTTCTGGTTGGACCGGGCCGACCGGCAGCCAGCCGTCGCCGGTCACTGCCTAGAGCTCGTGCGTCACGTGATCGCCGGGCAGCCTGCACTGCGTCATCGCCTGGACCATCAGCTCCACCACGTGTGGCGTCCCGTGATGCCCCACAACGACCTGCTCGACGACGTACAACGCCTGATCTATGAGGAGACGCGATGACCATGGGTCCCGCCGGTGGTCCCGGCACGAGACCATTCGTACCCCCACAGATGGAACGCCGTCGTTGGTGGCATGCGCTCTTCCCACCGGCTGAGCTCCCCCTTCCTCCCGCCCCGCCACCGCCGGTCGTCCCCGCCACGGTGACGTTCCGTCAGGAGGCCCCGGTGCCGATCCTGGTGCCGGCGAAGGGGGACGCGTTCGACTTCCGCCTGCACGTCGTCTACAACTGGACCGCGCAGAACATGACCTACGAGGAGCTCCGGTTCCGCGCGGAGCGCTACCTGGGCTGGGCTGCCGGGATAGTGCGGGAGCGGGCGGTGGACCTGGGGCGCGAACACGAACCCCACCGTTCGCACGATCTTGAGCGTGCGCTGAACAATCGTCTCAGTGGCCAACGCTGGCCTCGTGAGGGTTCCCTGCCGTACTTCGGTGTACTCGTCCGCGTCAGCCCCGACGAGCGGGTCCGGGAGCGACTCCGGCCGTACTGGGAGGACCGGATCAGGCTCGAGTGTGATCACGAGTTGCAGAAGATTAGGGCGACCCAGGCGGATGAACTGACTCGCCGCTGGTGCGCGGTGCTGCAGAATCTCGAGGACGACCCGGTCACCTCGCACGCGGCGCGGCTGACCGGTGAGCAGTTCGCCGAGGTGTTCCGGCGATACGTGGAGGAACGTCGGGAAACCGTGCCCGATCTCGTGAAGCTCCTTCGGGAGGCGGTCCGAGGGCATGGCGATCTCGGTATGGGGCCGAGCGAGTACACGGAGGCATGGGACGCTGCCCTCAGAACGTATGAGCGGCAGCACGGGCTGTCCGGGCGGGAGAACTGACGGCGTGTCCTCTGCCGGGGACCACCTGGCAGAGGACACGCGGCCCTGCGATCGGAGCAATTCCTCTGCTCATTAGCATGCAGTAGACTGCATGAACTTGCACTCGTGAGTCGTCCTTGTTAATCTTCTCTGCATAGTCATGCGGAGGTGAGTATGGGGATCCGAGTCGCGATCGCCGGTGCGAGCGGCTACGCCGGGGGTGAGTTGCTTCGCCTGGTCGCCGGGCACCCGGAGTTCGACCTGGTCGCCGCCACCGCGCACAGCCAGGCCGGGCACCGCGTCGACGCGGTGCACCCCCAGCTCACCGGCCTCGACTTGGTGCTCGGCACGACCGACTCCGCCACGCTGGCTGACGCTGACCTGGTCTTCCTGGCCCTGCCGCACGGCGAGTCGGCGGCCCTCGCCGCGCAGCTGCCGGCGGAGGTGCGCGTCGTCGACCTCGGTGCCGACCACCGGCTGGCCGACCCGTACGCCTGGGCGCAGTACTACGGCGGCACCCACGCCGGGCAGTGGACCTACGGCCTGCCCGAGCTGCCCGGTCAACGGGAGTTGATCGCCGGCTCGACCCGGGTGGCCAACACCGGCTGCTACGCCGCCGCGATCACCCTGGCGCTCGCGCCGCTGATCGCCGACGGCGCGGCCAACCCGGCCGACGTGGTGGTGGTCGCCGCCTCCGGCACCTCCGGGGCCGGCCGCGCGGCCAAGGCGCATCTGCTGGCCAGCGAGGTCATGGGCGACCTGTCGCCGTACCGTGTCGGCACCCACCAGCACGTACCGGAGATCAAGCAGGCCTCCGGCGCGACCGGGCTGTCGTTCACCCCGGTCCTGGCGCCGATGCCGCGCGGCATCCTGGCCACTGTCACCGCGGTGCCGGCGCGCGGCGTCGACCCGCAGGAGGTGCTGACGCGGGCGTACGCGGACGCGCCGTTCGTGCACGTGCTGCCGGAGGGCCGCTGGCCGCACACGGCCGCCACGTTGGGCTCCAACTCGTGTCACCTGCAGGCCACCGTCGACGTCGACTCGGGGCGGCTGATCGTGCTCAGCGCGCTCGACAACCTGGGCAAGGGCGCCGCTGGTCAGGCCGTGCAGAACGCCAACCTCATGCTCGGTCTGCCGGAGACGACGGGCCTGTCGATCTGGGGGGTCAGCCCGTGAGCGCGAGGAGTGCAGCGCAGCGGAGCCCCGCAGTCGCGAACGAAAGGCAGGCGCCGTGAGTGTCACCACCCCTCGGGGGTTCCGGGCGGCCGGCGTGGCCGCCGGGCTCAAGGCCAGCGGCGGCGCGGACGTCGCGCTGGTGGTCAACGACGGCCCGGACGCCGGTGTCGCCGGTGTCTTCACCACCAACCGGGTCAAGGCCGCGCCGGTGCTCTGGAGCCAGCAGGTCGTGCAGGGCGGTGTGGTCCGCGCGGTGGTGCTCAACTCCGGCGGCGCCAACGCCTGCACCGGCCCGGCCGGTTTCCAGGACACCCACGCCACCGCCGAGCACACCGCCGCCGCGCTGACCTCGGTCAGCCCACGGCTGATCCTCGGTGCCGGTGAGGTCGCGGTCTGCTCGACCGGTCTGATCGGTGAGCGGCTGCCGATGCCGAAGTTGCTGCCCGGCGTCCGGTCGGCGATCAAGGGGTTGTCCCGGGCCGGCGGCGCGGCCGCCGCCGAGGCCATCATGACCACTGACACCCGGCCGAAGACCACCGTGGCCCGGGGCAGCGGATGGACGGTCGGCGGCATGGCCAAGGGCGCCGGGATGCTCGCGCCGGGGATGGCCACCATGCTCTGCGTGCTCACCACCGACGCGGTGGCCGGGCCGGCGACCCTGGACGAGGCGCTGCGCGCGGCGACCCGGGTCACCTTCGACCGGGTCGACTCCGACGGTTGCATGTCCACCAACGACACCGTGCTGCTGCTGTCCAGCGGCGCGAGCGGCATCGAGCCGACTCCGGCCGAGTTGGCGGCCGCGGTCACCGCCGCCTGTCACGACCTGGCCCAGCAGTTGGTGTCCGACGCCGAGGGCGCGACCAAGGAGGTCGCCATCGAGGTGGTGAACGCCGCCGACGAGGACGACGCGGTCGAGGTGGGCCGTACGGTGGCACGCAACAACCTGGTCAAGACCGCGCTGTTCGGCAACGACCCCAACTGGGGCCGGATCCTCGCCGCCGTCGGCACGACCGCTGCCGCGTTCGACCCGGACGAGGTGGACGTGGCGGTCAACGGGGTGTGGGTGTGCCGGCGTGGCGCCGGGGCCGAGGACCGCTCGAAGGTCGACCTGACCGGGCGGGGCGTGACCATCCGGATCGATCTGCACGCGGGTACGTCGGCGGCGACGATCTGGACAAACGACCTGTCCCACGCGTACGTGCACGAGAACTCGGCGTACTCGACATGAGCCTCAGCACCGATCTCGCCCGAGCCCAGGTCAAGGCGGAGACGCTGATCGAGGCGTTGCCCTGGTTGGCGCGTTTCTCCGGTTCCACTGTCGTGGTCAAGTACGGCGGCAACGCGATGACCGATCCCGAGTTGCAGCGGGCGTTCGCGGCCGACATGGTCTTTCTGCGCTACGCCGGCCTGAAGCCGGTGGTGGTGCACGGCGGGGGTCCGCAGATCTCCGCCATGCTGGGTCGGCTCGGCATCGCCAGTGAGTTCCGGGGTGGCCTGCGGGTGACGACCGCCGAGGCGATGGACGTCGTCCGGATGGTGCTGGTCGGGCAGGTGGGCCGCGAGCTCGTCGGTCTGATCAACTCGCACGGCCCGTACGCCGTCGGTCTTTCCGGTGAGGATGCCCGGCTGTTCACCGCGGTGCGGCGCCCGGCGTACGTGGACGGGTTGCCGGTCGACGTGGGTCAGGTCGGGGACGTCGAGTCGGTGGACGTGTCCGCGGTGACGGACCTGATCGAGGCCGGTCGGATCCCGGTGATCTCCACGGTGGCGCCGGACGTCGACGGGGTGCTGCACAACCTCAACGCGGACACCGCCGCCGCCGCGTTGGCGATCGCGTTGCAGGCTCGCAAGCTGGTCGTGCTCACCGACGTCGCCGGCCTGTACGCCGACTGGCCGGACACCACCAGCCTGGTCTCCGAGATCGCCGCGGACGACCTGGCCACGTTGCTGCCCAGTCTGGAGTCGGGAATGGTGCCGAAGATGGAGGCCTGCCTCCGGGCGGTGCGTGGGGGAGTGCCCGCCGCGCACGTCGTCGACGGTCGGGTGGCGCACTCCACGTTGCTGGAGGTGTTCACCTCGGAAGGGTTCGGAACGATGGTGGTGCCGGGAGACGGGATGGTCGCGTCGTGAGCACGTTGGGGCAGCGCTGGAAGCAGTCCATGATGGACAACTACGGCACGCCGCCGCTGGCGCTGGTCTCCGGCGTCGGTGCCGTCGTTGTCGACGACACCGGCCGGGAATACCTCGACCTGGTCGGCGGCATCGCGGTAAACGCCCTCGGTCACGCCCATCCGGCCGTGGTGGCGGCGGTGTCGAAGCAGGTCGCGACCCTCGGGCATGTCTCCAACCTCTACGTCGCCGAGCCGCCGGTGGCCCTGGCCGAGTTGTTGTTGGCGCTCGCCGGCCGGCCCGGCCGGGTCTTCTTCGCCAACTCGGGCGCGGAGGCCAACGAGGCGGCGTTCAAGCTCTCCCGGCGCACCGGTCGCACGCACGTGGTCGCCACCAGGGGTGGCTTCCACGGCCGCACCATGGGTGCGCTCGCGTTGACCGGTCAGCCGGCCAAGGCCGATCCGTTCCGGCCGCTGCCCGGCGAGGTGACCCACGTCGACTACGGCGACGTGGCCGCTCTGGAGGAGGCCGTCTCCGACGCCACCGCGATGCTGATCGTGGAGCCGATCCAGGGTGAGAACGGTGTGGTCGTCCCGCCGGCCGGTTATCTCGCGGCGGCCCGGCGGATCACCGCCCGGCACGGGGCGTTGCTGGTCCTCGACGAGGTGCAGACCGGCATCGGTCGTACCGGGCACTGGTTCGCGCACCAGGCCGAGGGCGTGGAGCCGGACGTCGTCACCCTGGCGAAGGGTCTGGGCGGCGGGTTGCCCATCGGCGCCACGCTGGCCTTCGGCCCGGCGGCAGACCTGCTCACCCCCGGCTCGCACGGCACGACGTTCGGCGGCAACCCGGTCAGCTGCGCGGCGGCGCTCGCCGTGGTGGCGACCATCGCCAACGAGGGGCTGCTCGACAACGTCAAGCGGGTCGGTGAGCGGCTGCGCCGGGGCATCGAGGCGCTGGGCCACCCCCTGATCGCCGGAGTACGCGGCACGGGGCTGCTGCTCGGCGTGGTGCTCACCGCGCCGGTGGCGTCGGTGCTCGCCGACGCCCTGCGGGAGGCCGGCTTTCTGGTGAACCCCGTGCAGCCGGGTGTGCTCCGGCTGGTCCCGCCCCTGATCCTCACCGCCGCCCAGGCCGACGCGTTTGTCGCCGCGCTGCCCGCCGCACTGGACGTGACGGCCCCGGCGGCCGCCGGCGCGGCACTCGCACCCACCACGCTGACCACCACCACAGGGACGACTCGATGACCCGGCACTTCCTGCGCGACGACGACCTCTCACCTGCCGAGCAGTCAGCGGTCCTCGACCTCGCGGAGCGGATGAAGGCGGACCGGTTCGGTCACCGGCCGTTGGTCGGCCCCCGCTCGGTGGCGGTGCTCTTCGACAAGCAGAGCCTGCGGACCCGGATCTCGTTCGACGCCGGGATCGCCGAGCTGGGTGGGCACCCCCTCGTCGTGGACACGCAGGTCACCCACTTCGGCCGGGGCGAGTCCCTCGCCGACGCGGGGCGTGTGTTGTCCCGCTACGTCGCGGCCATCGTGCTGCGCACCCACGGCGACGACCGGATCGCCGAGGTGGCGGCGGGGGCCAGCGTGCCGGTGGTCAACGCGCTCACCGACGGCTTCCACCCCTGCCAGCTGCTGGCCGACCTCTTGACCGTCCGGGAGAGGTGTGGCGGCACGGCCGGTCGCACCCTGGCGTACGTGGGG
>NZ_JBSFBM010000282.1:0-8748 GCF_053592955.1 Micromonospora sp. NPDC002411
GACGCTCTCCCTATCTGGGAGGGGCCCCCCCGCGATTGACGACGGGCGCGCCGCCGGGGTGGTCGGCGCGCCCTCAGTTGTCAGAGCGGGTTGTCTCAGGCGGTGAAGGTAACCCGACGACGCCGAGCGATGACGAAGAGCACCGCGCCAGCGATCAGCAGCGCGATCGCGCCGGCGGCGATGCCGCCCGCCGCCGCACCGGTGACCGGGAGGCCCGGCTCCTCGCCGCCAGCGCCACCGCCACCGCAGTTGCCCTCCGGCGTGTAGACCGCTTCCATCTCCAGGTCGAGGTCAGGCAGCGAGACGAGAGCCGACTCGGCCTTGCTGGCCTTGAAGGTCACCGTCTCCGACTTGCCGGCCGCGACCGTGCGGGTCTCGTTCTTGTCGCCGTAGGTGAACGTCGCCTTGACCGGGAGACCACCCTCGGGGTTGGTCACGGTGAGGGCGAAGTCCTTGCAGTCGGCCTTGGTGGTGACGACCGGCAGCGGGCAGTCCTCAGGGCGCTCCCACTTGTACGTGCCGTTCTCGACCACCTTGCCGTCGACCAGCACCTCGATCTTGCCGGCGTCAGCAGCGGGCACGACAACGCTGGTGTCGGCCTTGCCAGCCGGGACGGAGACCTTCTTGGTGAAGCCGTTCTCGCCCTTGACCTCGAACTCGACGGCGTACTTGCTGATCTTGCCGTCGTTGCTCAGCGACACGGCGACCGAACCGTCGCAGTTGGACGCGAAGGTCGAGGCCGGGGTGGTGCAGCTCTTGTTGCCGCCGTTGTACCAGCCCTGCGGGCCCTTCGAGCGGTTGCCCGGGGCACCCGGGGAGCCGAGCTTCTTGTTGTCGTAGCGCTTGCCACCCTCGACCAATTCGTCGATGACCTCGTCCTTGCCGCCCCAGATCAGGTCGACCTGCGTGTGGCAGTCCGGGATCTCGACGTTCAGCGTGATCTCGGTCTGGGTGCCGCCGATCCAGTTGCTGTCCGGCGTGCCGTAGACGTACTGCGGGGTGGCGAACTGCGGCCGGGGCGCGAAGTACGACACCAGAGTGAACCACTGCTTGCCCTCGCCGCAGAGCGGCAGGTCACCGTCGAGCTTGACGGTGGCGGTGCCCTTCGGGCCGTCGAACGTGTGGCTGTACTTGGCCTTGTTGACGTCGACGCACTTCGGGGTCGGCGCGCAGGAGCTGTCGGCGGCCAGGTTGATGCTGCCGTCGTTGGTGGCTTCCTGCCCGTTCTGCTTCCACTTGCCGAACACGGTGAGCTTGGCGCTCTTGGTGTCGCCCGGCACTCGCTGGACGGCCAGGACGCTGCCGCCCTTGGGGATGACGGAGCCCTGCAGCGGGACCGCCTTGGAGCCCTTGACCGGCACGGTGACCTCGGTCGACGGGTCGGCGGTCACCTTCTTGAGGGTGACCTCCTTGTTGCGCTCGCTGTTCTCCACCTTCCAGGTGATCACTCGCTCGCCGGTGAGCCGGTCACAGTCGGCTACGGCGGTGATCGTGGTGTGGTGCGCGCTGGCCGGGCCGGCCACCGCGACTGCCCCGGTGAGGCCGATGAGGGCGGCTCCCAGGATGGCCAGCGGTCGCCGTAGCGACAGCTTGGGACGGATCACGGGTACTCCTGGAGTGCTGAAGCGTCAGGGGTGTGGCACGGGAGTGACAGTGGACGGTCGCCGCACGTCCGACCGGAGAGGTGCCCTCCCGTACCGCGGGCCGGTGGGTTGCCGCCGGCACCCGGCAGACCCTAGCGAGAACGCCTCGCATGAGACAGCCTTGAGGATTTGCTAAGACGGATGTTATGAAGTTGAGATCATTGATATACGAGAAGTGATCACCTGATCGTTGTGGCGGTACCGACCGTGTCGGCCGGCAGGTCCGAAGGGTCGCGTAGCGTCGCGGGCATGAGCAGGTGGAGACCATGACCCGGATCGTGGCCGGCACGCTCGGTGGCCGGCGGATCGCCGCGCCTCCCGGCGCCGGCACCCGACCTACGTCCGACCGGGTTCGGGAGGCACTGTTCAGCGCCGTCGAAGCCGAGGTCGACCTTGACGGCGCCCGCTTCGCCGACCTGTACGCCGGCTCCGGCGCGGTCGGTCTGGAGGCGCTCTCCCGGGGTGCTCGGCACGTCCTGCTGGTCGAGTCCGACCCCCGCGCGGCCCGGGTGATCCGGGAGAACGTCGCAACCCTCGGCGTCGGCCCGGCAGCCCGCCTGGTCGCCGGCAAGGTGGCGACGGCGCTGGCCGCCGGCCCGGACGGCGGCCCGTACGACGTGGTCTTCGCCGACCCTCCCTACGCGGTTCCGGACGAGGAGATCACCGCCCTGTTGGCCGCGCTGGTCGGCGGCGAGTGGCTGGCGCCCGACGCGCTGGTGGTGGTGGAGCGGTCCCGTCGCACCAGGCAGTTCGACTGGGTGGACGGCATCACCCCGGACCGCAGTCGCCGTTACGGCGAGACCACACTTTGGTACGGTCGCCGATCATGAGACGTGCGGTGTGCCCCGGTTCGTTCGATCCGGTCACCAACGGACACCTCGACATCATCGGGCGGGCCAGTCGGCTCTTCGACGAGGTGATCGTCGGTGTGCTGGTGAACCAGTCGAAGAGTGGCCTCTTCACCGTCGAGGAGCGGATCGACATGCTCCGCGAGGTGACCTCGTCGTACGGGAACGTCCGGGTCGAGTCGTTCCGCGGGCTGCTGGTCGACTTCTGCCGGGCCCAGCAGGCGAGTGTGCTGATCAAGGGCCTGCGCGCGGTCAGCGACTTCGACTACGAGTTGCAGATGGCCCAGATGAACATCGGGCTGGCGGGTGTCGAGACGCTCTTCATGCCGACCAACCCGCTCTACTCGTTCCTCTCGTCGAGCCTGGTCAAGGACGTGGCCAAGTGGGGTGGCGACATCTCCGCCCATGTCCCCGACCCGGTCCGTAAGGCTCTCCAGGCCCGCCTCGGCCCCCGTAGCTGATCACACCCTCTGCCGGCGATAGCACCGCTCCGCCCCGGGACGCCCCTTTTTGCCCGGAAATCGAGGCAAGAGTGCGGGCACGGTGGGCGCCGGGTGACGATGTCGCGACGCGCCGGGTTGGGGCGGATGGGGCGCGGGTGGGGCGGGCACGCCATGATTGGTGGCGCGGGGAACGGCCGTAGCCCGCATCATGGAGGTCGGCCGAAGAACGACAGGAGTGAGGTACCGGTGGACCCGCTCGATCGCATCGACGAACTGATCGCCATGGTGGAGCAGGCCCGCTCCGTCCCGATGTCGCGCAACAACTGCATGGTCGACCGGGGTGAGACGATCGCGGCCCTCGACGAGATACGTGCCGACCTGCCCGCCGACCTGCGTCGCGCCGCCGCGCTCCTCGAGGAGCGGGACAAGATCATGGAGGCCGGCAAGCGCGAGGCGGACCGGATCATCAGCGAGGGTGAGGCAGAACACGCCCGCCTGGTCTCGGTGAACGAGATCACTGTGTCGGCCGAGCACGAGGGTGCCCGGATCATCGCGGAGGCCCGAGCCGAGGCGCAGCGCCTGCGTGAGGAGGTCGACGACTACGTCGACACCGCGCTGGCCAACTTCGAACAGTTCCTCACCCGGGCGCTGGCCTCGATAGAGCGCGGCCGGGACAAGATGCACGCCCTGCGTGAGATCGGCACGTTCGCTGGGGACGAGGCGGAACGCCCGCTACCCTTCTGAGCGGCACCTCACCAGCCGACATTCTCGCCGCAGGCGTCGCCCCCGGTTCGACGGTCCGGCGGTCGTCCAGGTAACCTTTTTTGTCGGCCTCTCACCGGCCGGAGTCTAACTATGCCCAAGCACTCGCCATCGACACTCAACCCCAGGTCGCCGCTGGTCCTCGACACGAGGGACCTGCCGCGCCGCCCTGGCGCGTTGCGTGAGGTCAAGCGGGTCGTGCCGGCACCGGCGGACCTCGGTGTGGAGTTGATCGGCGTGCCGGAGGGTGCGGATCTCGACCTCGATCTGAGGTTGCAGTCGGTGTCCGAGGGCGTGCTCGTCTCCGGGACCATCACCGGTCCCGTCAAGGGCGAGTGCGGCCGTTGCCTGCGCGAGATCAACGACTCGATGGGCGTGACGATCCAGGAGCTGTACGCGTACGAGGACAGCACCACGGACGCCACGACCGACGAGGACGAGGTGGGCCGGATGCAGGGCGATCTGATCGACCTGGAGCCGGCGCTGCGGGACGCGTTGGTGCTCACGCTGCCGACCAACCCGCTCTGCCGGGAGGACTGCCCAGGACTGTGCCCCGAATGCGGGGCGCACTGGGACGATCTGCCGGCCGACCACAGTCACCAGCAGATCGACCCGCGTTGGGCGGGCCTGTCGCAACTGACCGTTACAGAGGAGTAAGAACCGTGGCCGTCCCGAAGCGCAAGATGTCGCGCAGCAACACCCGGTCCCGCCGGGCGAACTGGAAGGCGACGGTGGTCGCGACCGTTGCGTGCCCGCAGTGCAAGTCCCCGAAGCTGCCGCACGCCGCCTGCTCCGTCTGCGGCACCTACAACGGCCGCCAGGTTCTCGAGGTCTGACCTGGACGCCCAGTGACGCCCCCGACCCCAGGTCGGGCGGCGCGCGCATCCTGGCATTCGCCCGGTGCCCCGGCTCCCGATGCCCGGCCGACTCCGGCCGGCGTTCCCGTGGAGCCGGGCACCGCGCGGATCGCCGTTGACCTCCTCGGCGGGGACGACGCTCCCGCCGTCGTGGTTGACGGCGCTCTGCGGGCCATGCGCGCCGACCCCGACCTGCACCTGCTCCTCGTCGGCCCGACCGAGGTCGCCGACGAGTTGATCGCTGACCTCGATCCGGCGCAGCGCGTCCGGGTCGCGGTGCGGCCCGTCCGCGACGTCGTCGGCATGGCCGACCACCCCAGTGCCGCCCGCAAGGAGAGCACCGTCCGCGCCGCGGTCACCGCTGTCCGTGACGGCACCGCCGATGCCATGGTGTCCGCCGGTGCCACCGGTGCCACAGTCACCGCTGCCGTTCTCGGCCTCGGCCGCTGGCCGGAGATCCGCCAACCCGCCCTGGTCGCCACCCTGCCCGCCGTGGCCGGGCCGGTCGTCCTGCTCGACGTCGGTGGCTCCCTGGAACCCCGCCCGGCCACTCTCGCCCGCCACGCCGTCCTCGGCGCCGCGTACGCCGCGGTGGCCCACTCGATCCCCGCGCCCAGGGTCGGGCTGCTGTCGGTCGGCACCGAGGCCGGCAAGGGCGATCGGGTCCGCCGGGCCACCGACCCGCTGCTCGCCGCCGAACGACTCCCCGCCGGGGCGCGCTACATCGGCCTGGTCGAGGGGTACGACGTGACGCTCGGCGCGCGCGCCGATGTGGTCGTCACCGACGGGTTCACCGGTAACGTGCTGCTCAAGGCCATCGAGGGCGCGTACGCCATGGCCGGCGGCCCTCCCGCCGAAGGTGGCGCTCCCCGCGCTGCCGCCCTGCTGGGCGTGGCGGGGACGGTGGTCGTCTGCCACGGTTCCGCCCGCGCCGGCGACGTCGCCTCCGGCATCGCCCTCGCCGCTCACCTGTGGCGACGGCGCGCCACCGATCTGGTCTCCGCGTTGCTCGACGGCGACGCCGCGACGGACCGCGCCAACCGTTCCACCGACACCGAGGTACGCACATCATGAGCAACGACAAGAGGCGGCGGGTATCCGTCGGTCACCTGGAAGCCGCCTTCGGCGTGAGTCTCGAACCCGAGCTGCTCCAGCGCGCGCTGACCCACCGCTCGTACGCGTACGAGAACGGTGGGCTGCCCACCAACGAGCGGCTGGAGTTCCTCGGCGACTCGGTGCTCGGCGTGGTGATCACCACAGCGTTGTTCCACAACCACCCGGACCTCCCCGAGGGGCAGCTGGCGAAGCTGCGCGCCAGCGTGGTCAACATGAGGGCGCTCGCCGACGTGGCCCGTGGTCTGGGCCCGGACGGCCTCGGCGCGTACCTGCTGCTCGGCAAGGGTGAGGAGACCACCGGCGGTCGGGACAAGGCGAGCATCCTCGCCGACACGCTGGAGGCGCTGCTCGGCGCGATCTACCTTCAGTACGGGCTGGACACCACGGGCATCGTCATCCACCGACTCTTCGACCCGTTGATGGCCGAGTCGGCCGGTCGGGGTGCCGCCCTGGACTGGAAGACCAGCCTGCAGGAGCTGACGGCGGCGCTCGGGCTCGGCGTTCCGGAGTACCGGATCGAGGGCACCGGCCCGGACCATCTGAAGACGTTCACCGCGTGGGTGGTGGTGGCCGGCAACCGGTACGGCGGCGCCGAGGGGCGCAGCAAGAAGGAGGCCGAGCAGCGCGCCGCCGAGGCCGCCTGGCGGACGCTCGCCGAGCAGAACGGCCACAACGGCGACGACAGCCAGAACACCGGTGGTGGCGAGAACGGCACTGCCAGCCAGAACGGCGAGGCCAGCCAGGACAGCCGGGGCGGGCCGCTGGAAAGCGCCGAGCGGGCGGCCCAGGCCGAGCAGGCCGACCACCTGGCGCAGGTCCTGCCGGCCGGGGGCGCCGACGGCCACGAGACGGGGTCACGGCGTGCCTGAACTGCCCGAGGTCGAGACCGTCCGGCAGGGGCTGGCCCAGTGGGTGGTCGGCCGCCGGATCGTCTCGGTCGAGGTCCGTCACCCACGTGCGGTCCGTCGGCACGTGCCCGGTGACGTGCACTTCGCCGACGTGCTCGCCGGTCGGACGGTGCTCGACGCCCGCCGTCGGGGCAAGTACCTGTGGCTGCCACTGGACAGCGGCGACGCGATCATCGGTCACCTCGGCATGTCCGGTCAGATGCTGCTCCAGCCATCCGGCACCACCGACGAGACCCATCTGCGGGTCCGTTTCCGGTTCGCCGACGACGGGCCGGAGCTGCGTTTCGTCGACCAACGCACGTTCGGCGGGCTCTCGGTGAGCGAGGGCGGCGCCGAACTGCCCGACGAGATCGCGCACATCGCCCGTGATCCGATCGACCCGGAGTTCTCCGACGAGGGATTCGTCGCCGCGCTGCGTCGCCGGCACACCGAGGTGAAGCGGGCGCTACTCGACCAGACCCTGATCTCCGGGGTGGGCAACATCTACGCCGACGAGGCGCTCTGGCGTGCCCGGCTGCACGGCGGCCGACCCACCGACGCGCTGACCGCCCCGGCCGTGCAGCGCCTGCTCGGCCACGTCCGTGACGTGCTCGGCGAGGCGATCAGTGAGGGCGGCACCAGCTTCGACGCCCTCTACGTCAACGTCAACGGGGAGAGCGGCTACTTCGACCGGGCGCTGAACGCGTACGGCCGCGAGGGCGAGCCGTGCCGTCGGTGCGGTGCGCCGATCCGCCGCGAGGCGTTCATGAACCGGTCCTCGTACAGCTGCCCGCGCTGCCAGCCGCGGCCCCGGGGTCCCCTTCGGGGATGACCCGGAGTCGACTCCGGGGCGGCGTCGGCGGGTCGCGGCGGGTCGCTCCGGGCTGGACCCCGGCGTACGTCCGATTCGTGGCTGATGCCCGCCGCGCCGACCCCCACCGACCAGCCCCGGGTTTCCGGGGCGGGCCGGGGCCGATCCCCGATGTGACCGCCTCGTCACGCCCCTAACGTCAGCTCCGTTGACTGGGGGGCTGACGTGACAGGGGGATCCGAGATGCGGAAAAGACCGGTGACGGTGCGGCTGGCGCGGTGGAGCGCCGAGCACCCGTGGCGGGCGATCGCGCTGTGGGCGGTGTTCGTCGCGGTGTGCTTCGTCGGCGGCAACGCCGCTGGTCTCAACGAGGCCACGAGCGGTGACCAGGCCATCGGTGAGGCGGGGCGGGCCGGCCTGATCGTGGACGCCGCCAACTTCGACGACCCGGCCGTGGACAACGTCCTGATCACCTCTCCGGGCGGTGCGCTGGACCAGGCGGCGGCCACGGCAGCCGCCGACGACGCGGCGGCCCGGCTGCGCACTGTCGTCGGGGTGGCCGCTGTGGGTGAGCCGGTCACCGCTCGGGACGGCTCGGCACTACTGGTGCCGATCACCATGTCCGGCGACCCGGAGACGGCCTCGGAGCGGGTGCAGCCGTTGCGCGACGCGACCGCCGCCGTGCAGGCCGCACATCCGCAGGTGCGGGTGGAACAGGTCGGTGGACCGTCGATCGGCCAGGCTCTCGACGACACCCTGGGCAAGGACTTCGAGCGTGCCGAGCTGCTCAGCCTGCCGGTCACCCTGGCGATCCTGATCATCGCGTTCGGGGCACTGATCGCGGCCAGCGTGCCGGTGCTGCTGGCGCTCTCGTCGGTCGCCGCCGCGATGGGTCTGTCCACCCTCGCCTCGCACCTGGTGCCGGCGACCGACACCACGGCCCCGGTGATCCTGCTGATCGGGATGGCGGTCGGGGTCGACTACTCGTTGTTCTACATCCGTCGCGAGCGGGAGGAACGCGCCAAGGGCCGCTCCGGCCTCGACGCCGTGGAGATCGCGGCGGAGACGTCCGGTCACGCGGTGGTGGTCTCCGGCCTCGCGGTGATGATCTCGATGGCCGGGTTGCTGCTCGCCGGCGACGTGGTCTTCTCGTCCCTCGCGGTCGGCTCGATCCTGGTGGTCGCAGTCGCGGTGACCGGCTCGCTGACGGTGCTGCCCGCCCTGCTGGCCCGGCTGGGCCGTTGGGTCGACCGGCCCCGCGTGCCGCTGCTGTGGCGGCTGACCGCGCCGCGCACCGGCCGCCGCCCAGGCCGGTGGTCACCATTCCACCAGCGTGCGCTTCACCCTGGACGCGAGAACGCTCGACGGCGGTGAGCAGGTC